>NZ_CP168496.1:2892500-2995000 GCF_042944905.1 Psychrobacillus sp. L4 | reverse complement strand
AATACTACCTAGTGACCGATAGTGAACCAGTACCGTGAGGGAAAGGTGAAAAGCACCCCGGAAGGGGAGTGAAATAGATCCTGAAACCGCGTGCCTACAAGTAGTCAGAGCCCGTTAATGGGTGATGGCGTGCCTTTTGTAGAATGAACCGGCGAGTTACGATTACATGCAAGGTTAAGTTGAGAAGACGGAGCCGCAGCGAAAGCGAGTCTGAATAGGGCGAATGAGTATGTGGTCGTAGACCCGAAACCAGGTGATCTACCCATGTCCAGGATGAAGGTAAGGTAACACTTACTGGAGGTCCGAACCCACGCACGTTGAAAAGTGCGGGGATGAGGTGTGGGTAGCGGAGAAATTCCAATCGAACCTGGAGATAGCTGGTTCTCTCCGAAATAGCTTTAGGGCTAGCCTCAAACGTTAGAATCTTGGAGGTAGAGCACTGTTTGGACTAGGGGCCCATCCCGGGTTACCGAATTCAGACAAACTCCGAATGCCAATGATTTATGTTTGGGAGTCAGACTGCGAGTGATAAGATCCGTAGTCAAGAGGGAAACAGCCCAGACCACCAGCTAAGGTCCCAAAGTATTTGTTAAGTGGAAAAGGATGTGGCGTTGCTTAGACAACCAGGATGTTGGCTTAGAAGCAGCCATCATTTAAAGAGTGCGTAATAGCTCACTGGTCGAGTGACGCTGCGCCGAAAATGTATCGGGGCTAAACAAATCACCGAAGCTGTGGATTGATACCTATGGTATCAGTGGTAGGAGAGCGTTCTAAGGGCGTTGAAGTCAGACCGGAAGGACTGGTGGAGCGCTTAGAAGTGAGAATGCCGGTATGAGTAGCGAAAGATGGGTGAGAATCCCATCCACCGTATGACTAAGGTTTCCTGAGGAAGGCTCGTCCGCTCAGGGTTAGTCGGGACCTAAGTCGAGGCCGATAGGCGTAGACGATGGACAACAGGTTGATATTCCTGTACCACCAAACCACCGTTTGAGCAATGGGGGGACGCAGAAGGATAGGGTAAGCATGCTGTTGGTTATGCATGTCCAAGCAGTGAGGTGTGAGTGTAGGCAAATCCGCACTCTGTAACATTGAGCTGTGATGGCGAGGACTTAGTCCGAAGTTCCTGATTTCACACTGCCAAGAAAAGCCTCTAGCGAGGTGATAGGTGCCCGTACCGCAAACCGACACAGGTAGTCGAGGAGAGAATCCTAAGGTGAGCGAGAGAACTCTCGTTAAGGAACTCGGCAAAATGACCCCGTAACTTCGGGAGAAGGGGTGCTCTTTTGGGTGTATAGCCTAGAAGAGCCGCAGTGAATAGGCCCAGGCGACTGTTTAGCAAAAACACAGGTCTCTGCAAAACCGTAAGGTGAAGTATAGGGGCTGACGCCTGCCCGGTGCTGGAAGGTTAAGAGGAGTGCTTAGCGCAAGCGAAGGTGCGAATTGAAGCCCCAGTAAACGGCGGCCGTAACTATAACGGTCCTAAGGTAGCGAAATTCCTTGTCGGGTAAGTTCCGACCCGCACGAAAGGCGTAACGATCTGGGCACTGTCTCAACGAGAGACTCGGTGAAATTATAGTACCTGTGAAGATGCAGGTTACCCGCGACAGGACGGAAAGACCCCGTGGAGCTTTACTATAGCTTGATATTGAATTTTGGTGCAACTTGTACAGGATAGGCAGGAGCCTTAGAGCCCGGAGCGCCAGCTTCGGAGGAGGCGTCGGTGGGATACTGCCCTGGTTGTATTGAAATTCTAACCCATACCCGTAACCCGGGTAGGAGACAGTGTCAGGCGGGTAGTTTGACTGGGGCGGTCGCCTCCTAAAGTGTAACGGAGGCGCCCAAAGGTTCCCTCAGAATGGTTGGAAATCATTCGAAGAGTGTAAAGGCAGAAGGGAGCTTGACTGCGAGACCTACAAGTCGAGCAGGGTCGAAAGACGGGCTTAGTGATCCGGTGGTTCCGCATGGAAGGGCCATCGCTCAACGGATAAAAGCTACCCCGGGGATAACAGGCTTATCTCCCCCAAGAGTCCACATCGACGGGGAGGTTTGGCACCTCGATGTCGGCTCATCGCATCCTGGGGCTGTAGTCGGTCCCAAGGGTTGGGCTGTTCGCCCATTAAAGCGGTACGCGAGCTGGGTTCAGAACGTCGTGAGACAGTTCGGTCCCTATCCGTCGTGGGCGTAGGAAATTTGAGAGGAGCTGTCCTTAGTACGAGAGGACCGGGATGGACACACCGCTGGTGTACCAGTTGTTCTGCCAAGAGCATCGCTGGGTAGCTATGTGTGGACGGGATAAGTGCTGAAAGCATCTAAGCACGAAGCCCCCCTCAAGATGAGATTTCCCATTACGCAAGTAAGTAAGATCCCTCAAAGACGATGAGGTAGATAGGTTCGGGGTGGAAGCGTGGCGACATGTGCAGCTGACGAATACTAATCGATCGAGGACTTAACCAAATAGAATTTATACATTTCAATGTCTTTTATCCAGTTTTGAAAGAATATAAAAAAGATTTTTTTAAAAAAACTATTGAAATATTCTCTAGTTATGGTATAATTAATCTTGTCTTTCAAGTTAATAGGTCTAGTGATGATGGAGAAGAGGTCACACCCGTTCCCATACCGAACACGGAAGTTAAGCTCTTCATCGCCGATGGTAGTTGGGGGTTTCCCCCTGTGAGAGTAGGACGTCGCTAGGCTTAGTAATATTCCGAAGTAGCTCAGTGGTAGAGCAATCGACTGTTAATCGATTGGTCGTAGGTTCGAGTCCTACCTTCGGAGCCATTTTTGGAGAGCTGTCCGAGTGGCCGAAGGAGCACGATTGGAAATCGTGTAGGCGGCTAACCCTGTCTCAAGGGTTCAAATCCCTTGCTCTCCGCCAGATATTTACTCTCTTAATACATAAAATGGCCCCTTGGTCAAGCGGTTAAGACACCGCCCTTTCACGGCGGTAACACGGGTTCGAATCCCGTAGGGGTCACCATTAATATTTTACCCAGGAGGATTAGCTCAGCTGGGAGAGCATCTGCCTTACAAGCAGAGGGTCGGCGGTTCGAGCCCGTCATCCTCCACCATTAAGTTTTAAAACACTTAATTAGTAATTATAATATTGTCGCGGGGTGGAGCAGTGGTAGCTCGTCGGGCTCATAACCCGAAGGTCGCAGGTTCAAATCCTGTCCCCGCAACCAAATGGTCCCGTGGTGTAGCGGTTAACATGCCTGCCTGTCACGCAGGAGATCGCCGGTTCGATCCCGGTCGGGACCGCCATTTATTTTATGAGATTTAGGATAAGCAAGCAGGTCGAGGAAGCAATCGAGTGAAAGAAGGAGCGTACTCAAGTACGTGACTGATTGAACGAGTGGAGCTGACGAAGAGATGCGACGCTTAGCGTAAATCGAAGAGGCTCAGTAGCTCAGTCGGTAGAGCAAAGGACTGAAAATCCTTGTGTCGGCGGTTCGATTCCGTCCTGAGCCACCATTAATAAGCCGAAGTAGCTCAACTGGTAGAGCAACTGACTTGTAATCAGTAGGTTGAGGGTTCAAGTCCTTTCTTCGGCACCACTGAAATGTGGAGGGGTAGTGAAGTGGCTAAACACGACGGACTGTAAATCCGTTCCTTAGGGTTCGGCGGTTCGAATCCGCCCCCCTCCACCATTTTTATTTTAGGGGCATAGTTTAACGGTAGAATAGAGGTCTCCAAAACCTTTGATGTGGGTTCGATTCCTACTGCCCCTGCCAATTTTACAGTTAACTTGAATAATGGCGGTTGTGGCGAAGTGGTTAACGCACCGGATTGTGATTCCGGCATTCGTGGGTTCAATTCCCATCAGTCGCCCCATATTCCTAATTAGTTAGCTTTTTTTTATTTATGGCGGTTGTGGCGAAGTGGTTAACGCACCGGATTGTGATTCCGGCATTCGTGGGTTCAATTCCCATCAGTCGCCCCATTGGGGTATAGCCAAGCGGTAAGGCAACGGATTTTGATTCCGTCATGCCCTGGTTCGAATCCAGGTTCCCCAGTATTTTTGCGGAAGTAGTTCAGTGGTAGAACACCACCTTGCCAAGGTGGGGGTCGCGAGTTCGAACCTCGTCTTCCGCTCCAATTTTAAATGGCGGCATAGCCAAGTGGTAAGGCACAGGTCTGCAACACCTTTATCACCGGTTCAAATCCGGTTGCCGCCTCCAATTTTAATTTTGTAACTTTTACGCTTTTATTTTGCCGGTGTGGCGGAATTGGCAGACGCGCGGGACTCAAAATCCCGTATCCTCTGGATGTGTCGGTTCGACCCCGACCACCGGTATATTGCACGAAATTCTATTGAAAATAGAATTTTAGAAACTCTTATAAATGCTGTTATATCAGCATTTATAAGAGTTTTTTTATTTAGCGCAATTTTAATTACTCGATTTTATATGATGAATTTGGTGTTTGTTTACACATTTTATACACAATCATTTTTTCGAAGTATTAATTCTCCATGTTTCTACTTTTCTCAAAGCTCCATAATACATGTAAATAGTCTTTTGCTATCATACCAATATCCTTTTGTCCTATTACATGTCCATAAAACTCTATAAATGATATGAGTAACGTTTAAGAGGATATAGTTTCTACAATGAATCTAATTGAAACGTCAGCTTACGGGGCATTTGGAACATATAGAGCCGGTATAGGGGTAGAAGCAATCAAGTAGGGGCTTATGCCATCTGTTTAGGGGCGGATAGCCACACTTTATGGGTATATAACGCCGATTTAGGGGTGGATGCAATAAGTAGGGGCTTATGCCATCTGTTTAGGGGCGGATAGCCACAATTTATGGGTATATAACGCCGATTTAGGGGTGGATAGCCTCGCTTTAGGACCATATTGCGTCGTAGTAGAAGATTATTAGTATAGAAGGAACTATTACTCTACTTCCTAATAAAAAAATCCTTTGTTTGACATTCAAAGTTCATTTTAGCTGAGGAAGAAATAAGGTTAATTAAATCAGTTTGTATTAACTTCGACTATTTGGTATATTATTAGGTATATACAATCGTTGATGTGATCAAGTAAATAAGAATTGTGAGACAGAAAATATAGCAGCTTGCTGAGAGCTATATCACCGCTTCTTGTTGAAACCTACCACGGAGATGTTATGCAAACATAACCGGTTCGTTGTCGTTAACCAACGTTTGAGATAGTTCGTTCAATTGACGAACTAATTAAAGGTGGTACCGTGTCTATCCAGTGTAAAGACGCCCTTTTTATAGGGGAGTTTTTACGCTTTTTTTATTTTAAAGGAGGAAAAGTAGATGTCTACACAACAAAATGATTTTACAAAATGGTATATCGACACAATTCAGAAGGCAGATTTAATGGATTACACACCTGTTCGTGGGTGTATTGCGTTTAAACCGGATGGCTTTGAAATTTGGGAGCATATTCAAGCTGAAATGAACAGACGTTTTAAAGAAACCGGACATCGTAATGCTTATTTCCCAATGCTTATTCCAGAGTCATTTTTCCAAAAAGAAAAGGATCATATTGAAGGGTTCGCTCCAGAGCTTCCATGGGTAACAGAAGCAGCTGGTGAAAAACTAGAAGAACGTTTAGCATTACGTCCAACTTCTGAAACGATGATTGGTCATTTGTATTCAGATTGGATTAAAAGCTATCGTGATCTACCAGTATTAATTAACCAATGGGCAAACGTGTTCCGTTGGGAAAAGAAGACGCTTCCTTTCATTCGTACATCTGAATTTTTATGGCAAGAGGGGCATACTGCTCATGTAGATGAAGAGGATGCACGTAAAGAAACAATGCAAATGCTTAACATCTATAAAGAGGTTGTAGAAGAACTATTGGCTATTCCAGTATACGATGGTCAAAAGACACCATCTGAGCGCTTTGCAGGGGCTGTAGATACGTATTCGATTGAAGCAATGATGAAGGATGGAAAAGCTGTTCAAGCTGGGACTTCTCATTACTTGGGAACGAAATTTGCAGAAGCATTTGATATTAAATACTTGAATAAAGAAAACAAACATCAGCATGTGCATACAACATCATGGGGAACTTCTACTCGTTTAATCGGTTCTGTTATTATGGTGCATGGTGATGAGCAAGGTCTTGTTTTACCACCACGTGTTGCTCCAACGCAAGTAGTTTTAATTCCAGTTGGACCTTGGAAGAAGAACCCGGCTATTATGGAGAAACTCGATGAATTGTATGCTGATTTAAAAGCAAAAGGTATTCGTGTACGTCTCGATGATTCCGATCAATCACCAGGTTATAAATTTAATGAGTGGGAGCTAAAAGGTGTTCCAGTTCGTGTTGAATTAGGACCTCGTGATTTAGAGAACAACCAAGCACTACTCAAAGCACGTGATGAAGGTGACAAAGTAACTGTAGATATTCCTAATTTAGTGGAGCGTATTGAAGAAGAACTAACAACAATGCAAACCCGGTTATTAGAAAAAGCTCGTGCATTCCGTGATCTGCATTCACATACAAATGTGGATTCATTAGACCAATTAAAACAACATCTTGCTGACTCCACTGAAAAAGGAGAAATTCCAGGTTGGATTCTTGCAGGATGGTGTGGAGACGACGCTTGTGAAGAACAAGTGAAAGAGGAAACGAAATTTACAACACGTAATATTCCTTTCAATCCACCAGTTGAAAAGGCTTCATGTATTAATTGTGGAAAAGAATCAAAACATACCGTTTGGTTCGGTCGTGCGTATTAATAAAATAATAGTAACATCTTTAAAAAATCAACCATTGAATATTAAATGGTTGATTTTTTATTTATTCAAAATTTCATGTAAGATAAAAGGAATACAATCGTCTAATTAGTAAAGATAGGGGGGATCCCTTGGAGAGGAATTTGATAGAAGAATGGTTTGAGCAATACGAAAGAGATATTACAAGTTTTCTAATGTACTATACAGGATCATTGGACGTAGAAGATCTAGTACAAGAAACCTTTCTTCGTGCATTGAAGAAATTGTCAAGATTCAACGAGAACGCACACCCAAAAACTTGGTTAATATCCATCGCAAGAAATATGGTAATCGACCATTATCGTAGAAATCGCGTATGGAATAAAATGAGGCATCTATTTTTCTACGAACAAAATATCTCGTTTGATACAGAGCAGCGAATTCTTCTAAATCAAGAAAATGCTATTTTATATAAAGCTATTAATAGACTTCCATCGAATAATAAAGAAGTAATTATTTTAAGAGGGATTTTGGAAATGCCATCCAAGGAAGTCAGTAGCATTATGAAAAGTAATGAGAATAACATAAATGTACTGTATCACCGTTCCTTAAAAAAGTTGAAAACAATGCTTGAACAGGAGGGGGATGAATATGGAGGATATTAATAAACTGCAAGAAGAGTTAAAAAAACTTCCTAAATATTCTCTTGAAATCAACCAAAAAGCTAAAGTTTTACATTCATTAAGATCAAAGCAAAATTCTCCAAAGAACACTTTTTTCTTAGCTCCGATCTTTACTGTAATAGGAATATGCTCCGTTCTATTTTTTCTTCTTTTTACCAATGAAGCTACTAACAAACTAAGTGCGCAGCCAGGAACAGTTTTTACATTACCTGATAGAGATCAAGAGGTACTTGGGGTAGAAGGAAAGATAGGGATACTTGTTCCTGATGAACAATTTATTGCGGAAGACATGGGAAGAGTGTCAAAGCTGATGCTGTACTACTGGGGAGATCCAAATGCTTTGGTTGGAAAAAACTACCTCGTGGAAGCGGAGAATAAAAAAGGGAAGAAAGTGGAGTTGTCTCGAGGGATACTTTCGGATGGTTTATATAGTGAGGATGCCCATACGTTAGCTAGCTTTACCCCATTTCCAACCGAGGCAGAATGGCAGTTATCCTTTTATGTGGAAGATGTTTTATTTGACGCATTTACAATTGATGTGTACCCGCCGGTTCCTAAAACAGAGCATTATACTTTACTTGATTCTCCAAAGGAGCTTCCCGTGGGTGAGATATTTGAGTTATATATAGAAAGCACAATTGGTGAAAAAGAGGAAATTGACGTTCAACTAATTGATAATAAAGGGAATCTTATGGAAGAGACCATTTTTCAAAGAGAAAGCTTGGGTTATAGGAACTCGCAGGAAATTTACTTATATAAAGGTGACATTACGTTGAAGGAACACGGAACTTGGAGGCTCATAATTGACGGAGAGCAAACAGGGCTTTTTAACAATTAAAATAAAAAACATCCTTTCCTACTGAAGGTAAGGATGTTTTAATTTATAAACACTCGACGACTATGAATAGAACGCTTATAGGAATTACGGTTATCATTCTAGCTAATATTTCTGGAGTTATATTCTCCATTCGTTAAAATCATTGTGTAAAACAATAGCGCTTGCATCTCCACCATGAATTTGAGTAAACATTGTACCCATAGATTCAACTAGTTTACGACCTTCTTCTAAATTAATAGAAGGACGAAGGAAGACAATATGGATAGCATTCGTAGTTTCTTCCGTGACAGCAGTCCTTACTGAGTCAACAAACGGGCTGCCAAATGGTCCGGTGGTATCTGAAAGGGCAAGTATATTTTTTATATTATTTTCTCTGCCATTTAGTCCTTCATATGTTGTTTTTTCATTGCCAAGTGAAATGGTCACATCCCCATGAATCTTTCCTAAATCATAAATTCCCATTGGTATTTCATATCGCATGGAGAAGAAATTATTTAAATCAACAGCAGAATGCAAAGGTGTGATATAATTTTGTTTTGCAATTCTTCGATATAATGCTTCAACAGAAGGACGGTATCGGTTAAGATCAGCGCCTAGTTTTTTCCATAACGTTCGCCATTCTTTAATTCCCTCAAATTCTGTTGCAGATTTTTCTTCCATTTCAAAGAAAAGTTGCTCCTGAAATAATTGGAGACGTCCTTTAAGCATTTGGGGAGAAGAGGTAACGACAATTTTGGTATAATGAATAATGCCTATTTTAAGAGTAGGTTCGACTTGCAATAAAGAATTATCTAGTTTTATAATCATAACGACCGTCCTTACACATATTTTCTTAAGTTTAGCATAAGAAAGGAGAACTTTTGTGAATATAAACCAATTTCAAGAACATCTAATTGAATATGCTGCTTCCATTGGAATTGATAAAATTGGGTTTACTTCTGCTTCTCCCTTTCATGAATTAAAAAATAGATTAATTCGGCAACAAGAACTAGGATTTGCATCCGGTTTTGAAGAACCAGATATTGAGAAAAGAACACATCCAGAACTTTTACTTTCAGATGCAGAAAGCATTGTTTCAATTGCCATTGCTTACCCGTCTAAAATGAAAGGTGCTCCTTCTAGTACTAAGGGTGCTAGGCGAGGAATATTTGCAAGAGCATCATGGGGAATGGATTATCATACCGTTTTACGTGAGAAACTTGCACTTTTAGAGTTATTTATACTAACACATATGCCTGATGCAAGGTTGCGCTCCATGGTTGATACGGGAGAACTTTCTGATCGGGCTGTGGCGGAGCGAGCAGGCATAGGGTGGAGTGCTAAAAACTGTGCGATTATTACACCTGAGTTTGGGTCGTATGTCTATTTAGGTGAAATGATTACTTCGATTCCTTTTGCGCCAAGTGAGCAAATGGAGGATCAATGTGGAGACTGTAGGCTTTGTTTAGATATATGTCCAACTGGAGCTTTAATCGAAGGTGGACAATTGAATGCCCAGCGTTGTATTGCTTTCATTACACAAACAAAAACAATGGTCCCGGACGAATTTCGTGCAAAGATAGGAAATCGAATTTATGGTTGTGATACATGCCAAACGATTTGCCCGAAAAATAAAGGCAAAGCCAATTTATACCAGGAAGCGTTTAAGCCAGATCCAGAGCTTGTAAAGCCATTACTGCTACCATTATTAAGTATGACAAATCGATCGTTTAAAGAAACATATGGGCATATGTCCGGAGCTTGGAGAGGGAAGAATCCAATTCAACGTAATGCAATTATCGCGCTTGCACACTTTAAGGAAGCTTCGGCAGTACCAACGTTAATCGAATTAATGGAAAAGGATGCTCGTCCCGTTATTCGAGGAACAGCGGCATGGGCAATCGGTAAAATTAATACAGACGATGGACAAATTGCATTGAAAAAAGCGGAACAAACAGAAGAAGTAGAAGAAGTATTAGATGAAATTAGAAAAGGGTTACAATTTTATATATTGGAGAAATAGGAAGTGGTCAAGTATGAGTATTAATATCGTGTTATATCAACCAGAGATTCCGGCAAATACAGGGAATATTGCGAGAACATGTGCAGGAACAGGGGCGAAGTTACATTTAATTCGACCCCTTGGATTTTCAACAGATGACAAAATGTTAAAACGAGCAGGACTCGATTATTGGGAGCATGTAGATATTACCTATTATGATGGATTAGATGAATTTTTTGAGAAACATCCGGCAAAGGAATATTATTTAATTACGAAGTTTGGTGCAAAACCGCATACAACTTACGATTTTAGTGACGTGGAAAAAGATCACTTCTTTATTTTTGGACGTGAAACGAAAGGGTTGCCTCGTGAATTTATTGATGCACATCCGGACCGGGCTTTAAGAATTCCGATGAACGATAATATTCGATCATTGAATTTATCAAATACTGCGGCAATACTTATTTATGAAGCTTTACGTCAGCAGAATTATCCTAATTTACATTAAAAAAACGGACAGGTCTAATTAGACTTGTCCGTTCTTAGTATTATTACTTGTCAGATGCACCTGGTTTGTCATCGTAACCTGCTTTGAAAATTGCAGCAAGGAACGCTACAATAACACCAAGAATAAGGATAAGATTCATATTGAGTTCCTCCTCTAATATATTATGAACTAAGTATACCCTACTTAGTATTAAAAAGAAATATTACGGGAAAGTGAAATTATGTCTGAATTGTTTCTATTGAAAGTTGCAACCTATGGAATATTCTAATACCATAATGAAAAGGAGTGATTTTTTAAATGAGCAATTTGAAAAATGGTCCAGAAAACGGTTCGATGGCAACAAATATGGAAGAGGTAAAGCTACTGGGAAAGCAAATGGAAAAGCTGCGGGACGATAATGGGTTGGAATTAGATAACCGTGTATCGGACCCTGCACAATCAGACGATACTTCTTCAATGAAACAAAGAAAAAACGACTGATACTTTATCAGTCGTTTTCCTTAAAGGAAAGGATGAGTACATTGAAATTACATAAGAATTCAACAAAGCAATTAGCAAATGGGGTAGAGATGCCACGTATAGGTTTAGGGGTGTATAAAATGACGGAGCCAGATATTGCGCTACAAGCAATTTCAACAGCTTTAGATAGTGGATATCGTCATATTGATACTGCTTCCCTTTATGCAAATGAGAAAGAAGTCGGAGAAGCAGTACGTAACTCTAAAATAAAAAGAGAAGATATTTTCATTACAACAAAAGTATGGAACTCCGATCAAGGGTACGATCAAACATTAAAAGCATTCGAAAAGTCATTGGAATTATTAGGACTCGATTACATAGATTTATATTTAACGCATTGGCCAGTGAAAGAGACTTTCATAGATACGTATCGCGCAATTGAACGTTTATATGAAGAGAAGCTAATCCGTGCTACTGGTGTATCTAATCATCATCAACACCATCTAGAAGCAATTGCTGCAAAAGCAAATGTTAAACCAATGGTCAATCAAATCGAATGTCATCCTCGTTTAACACAATTTGACCTTCGGGAATATTGCCAAGAACAAGGAATTGCAGTTACTTCATGGTCACCACTTGCAAGAGGCGGCTTACTTAACGAACCGACATTACAACGAATTAGCGGAAAACACGGTAAATCCCCAGCACAAACAATCATTCGCTGGCACTTACAACATGATTTAGTAGTTATTCCGAAATCAGTGACGCCTGCTAGAATTGCAGAAAATCTGGATGTTTTCGATTTTGAATTATCGTTTGAAGATATGAAAAATATCGATGCACTAAACTTAAATGAACGCACTGGAGCAGATCCAGATAACTTTAGCTTTAAATTTTAAATAGAAACACTATAGTCTTGTTTTCTCCATAGTGAGAATGCAAAGCTATAGTGTTTTTTTTAGTATTAGGAAATATTTACCGAATATGAAACTTTTCATCTAATACAATCGTATTATAGTGAACTGTTTGGCTTTTCGAGTTTATTAATTAAAAAATAATAGTTCAAATGAGGTTACATGGAATTATTTTTTGAAAAAGTTACGAGGAAAAAGAGCGCAAAACCTATTGTTATTCTAAGAGCAGTAATGCTTATCGCGATGTTTACCTTTTTAATAATGGCAATAATAAATGATATAGAAATATACTTCCTAAAATATGTATTTGTAATAGCTGGTGTTTTCTCTATTATGGATGGAATCGAAAGTTACTTTCATATACAAAGTCGGAAGGTTATTCTAACTGAAATGGGAGTAGGAGTCGTTTATATGATCTTTTCAATTTCAATAAAATAGGGGCGAGGGAGGAAACTTTTACTATGATATAAACAATTTGAACATATTCCTTTATGGAAAATTATTAATAAAGGAATAAATGATCTTGTAGATAATAATGACATAGAAGGAACGACAAGAAGAGAATGTGTTGTTAGAATATTTGTAACCAAATATTAGAAATAGACAATAAAGATTTTCTTGTGAGAAATTGATTTGGAAAAAATGAAGGTAATAAATAATGAAAAAAATTCATACAACCAGTAATCATGGATTGAACTAAAAGTAATTAAAGTTGAGAGAGAAATGAAAAGGAGAGTTTGGAGTGAGGAAAAGGAATTACATTGGATTTGGACTGATATTTGCTTTAGGAACTATTTTTTATCTAGAAGGGAGAGAAACAGGAGATATTGAGGCTACAAAAAATGTAGTATTAGAGAGTGAGATAGTTAAAACATCCGGAATTCGTGGTGAGTTGCAAGTATACAGTTTTGAGGAAGCTGTTAATAAAGCAGATTTAATAGCTGAGATTGAAATAGTAAAATATTTAGAAGATATAAAAGAACCGTCTCCAAAAACATTATTTGATGCAAAAATTATTAATACATTTAGCGGTAATACAAGTCTAAGAAATATTGAGATTTTACAACAAGGGAATAAAGAATATAGCTTTAATGAAAACCCATTATTTAAAAAAGGAGAAAAATATATTTTATTTCTAAAAAAAGCAGTTGGAGATCGATTTGATGGGACAGATACATACTGGCTATTAGGTGAGGAAACTAACATCTACTCTGTCATTAATAATAAAATAATAAAAAAGTGGGCTTTATGGGACGAAGAATTAACTAGTATTGAGATAGAAGAAAATAATTCTAATAAAAATAGTCAGTTGTTAGATAAGAATTTATTTGAAGAAAAAATGAAAAAAGTTATAAATGAGTTGAAGTAAATGGAATTTCAACATTTAGTACAAATGCTTTTTATTAACGGGCTAGTTTATTAAACAAGAACAAAGAGAGGTAGAGAATTATGACAATATTACTTTATTTCATTGTTTTTATGGTTATTAGCTTGATTGTTAAAGGAGTATTATTGGTTATTTACAAAGATAAAGAAAAGTTGGATAAGGGATTTATATTTCCTTATATTAGGTTGAGTTATAGAAGAAAGATGATTCGAACACTATGGACTTTTCCTATAATTCTTGTTGGATTTATTGTCATATATTTTTATGGAGAACTAAATATTATGTGGAATCTAATTTTATTATTGGTTACTTTGTTTCTTACCTTTTTACAACTAACGTACAATTATAAAAATAGAAAAAATTAGAAGGAAATAAAGATGTTGGTTGGGAGAGTACATTAAACTCTGAAATGGATGATGAACGACCAACAAGAAAAGGGGGAAATGTATTGAAGTTGAAATTATTATTTTTTGCAACAGTATTATTCATATTTTTTATTGTTGGTTGTTCGAGCAAACAAGAAGTTGGGACTACTAATGGTACTGATAGTTATGAAAATATAAGAGAGATTGCTTGGAACTTTCTTGTAGAAAAAGATTGGACTGAAAGAGCAATAGAAGATTGGAAAACAGCGGAAGTTGAGAAGATTATTGCTCGCAGTAACTATGCATTGTTAGATGAAAACTATGATGGCAAAGACGTATTAGCAGTTTCTTTTGAAGATAAAGGGAAATTTGTTGTTGGTCCTCCTGTAATACTTGTTGACCCCGATACAAATGAAGTAATTGGCTATATCCCAGCCGAATAATAAATTATGATGAAGTGAACAGTAGACTTTACTGATTATAATACAAATGGTGGTTGGTTAGTGGGGATGCCCATTAATCTAATGATCCATTCCTTATAAAACCAAATACACAAAATAAAAAGTATCGGTGAATGGCTACCGATACTTTTCCTTTTCCTACCTTCTATCCTCTACAACAATCATTTCTCCCGTAATCGGATGTGCAAATTGTACTTTGAATGCGTGAAGTTCGTATGTTTTGGTTGGTGACTTTTTCCCTCCGTATAGGTCGTCTCCTACAATCGGGTGACCTAGATAGGCAAAGTGCACACGAATTTGATGGGTGCGTCCTGTTTCAAGGATAGCATGTACTTTTGTAAAATCAGGATTTCTACCGACTACTTCATAGTGGGTAATTGCAAGCTGACCTGATGGAGATACTCTTTTTCTTGTTGCGTGGTGCCGATCAACACCAATGGCAGCTCGAATGGTGCCGTTGTTGTTTTTTACTTGGCCTTCTACAATCGCTTCATACGTGCGGACGATTTCTTTGTTTTCCAGCATGCGATCAAGCATCCCTTTGACGATAGGATTTTTAGCAACAACAATTAGCCCTTTTGTCCCTTCATCAATTCGATGCACATGCTCTCCGTATGCTTGTCCTTTACTAGATAAGTAATGATGGACCGTATTCATGAATGTGTGGTTTTGACCTGCTTCATTTGGATGAGTTGCAGCACCACGAGGCTTCGATGCGATTAGTAAATACTCATCTTCATACGCTACATAAAGAGGTATTTGATCGGAAGAAAGATAATTCGAAGCATCGCCCTCCCATGTAAAAACAAGTATATCCCCTTTTTGAAGCGGCGCTTTCCATTGCATTAGTTCTCCATTTACATCACTGACTGCTTTTTGCATACGTAAATCATGGATAAGTTTTTTACCAAGCTTCCATTTTTGTTGAAGAATTATATCAATTGTTAGTGCATCCTCTTGTACTGTATAACTAAATGTATGTATCATTTTTTTCTCTCCCTTTAAAAAAGGTCATGTCATTTGGACACGACCGTTTTGATTATTTTAACACTATTTGATCAAAAAAAGCTTGAATTTCATCATCTGGATGAGAACCAAATAATCTAGATACTTCTTTTCCGTCTTTAAAATAAACCAATGTCGGTGTAGCCTCTATGGAATAATCATCCCAGCCTTGGTCATATTCAAGTATATTATATTTTACAATTTCAACCCCATTTTTCTTTGCAAGAGGAGTTAATCTAGGAGTCATTTCCTGACAGTGAATGCATTCTGGACTAAAAAAGTAGACTGTAACCGGTTCGCCACTGTCAATTTTTGCTTTTAACTTATCGGGCATGATAATGTTTTGGTAGTTTGGGTCTTTTAGTAAATCAATAGTAGATTGTCTTAAATTAGTTTTATCATATGGGTTGTCCGCTAATTTTGTTTTGTTGGATTGGTTCGTTAATACAATAATTAAGGCAAAAACAACCACGATGATTCCACCGAATATAGCTAACTTCTTCATACTTCTTTTTCCTCCTTCATACTTCTTAAAACTAATACGCTACTAATAATGATTAAAATGAATGCTATAAGAGCTAAAAATGGGATCGTAATAAATCCTAAATAGTTTATGTATTCACCTGTACAAGGTACTCTTCCGCAAGCAGGTGCCGCCTCTTGCATAAAACTTAGTTTTTGAATGCTATAGTGATATGCGGATATACAACCTCCGATAATAGAAAAAATGAGCGTAGTAACTGCAATTTTTGCATTTTTTTGTGCATATGCTACACCTAAGATAATGACTAGGGGATACATGAGAATGCGCTGATACCAACATAACTCACATGGTTCATATTGTCGGATTTCTGAAAAGTATAAGGAACCAAGTGCAGCAGTAAAAGCCACAGACCACATAAATAACAATAGATTTTCCGCTTTTTTTGTCATAGGATGCTCCTTTAAAATACTTTGAACTCAAATCAAAGTATACGGGTTCTTTAAAAGTATGTAAAATATTTTATCTGTTCAGGAAAGAGAGATATAATAGAAGATACTTAACTATAGAGGAGCGATTAGAATGTCCGAAGAATTTGATCTATCCCAATTTGAAAAAAGTATGGTTATAAGACAAACGTCTTTTGCAGATATAGAATCCATTTTAGAAATCCAACGTCTTTGTTTCCCTGGAATGGATCCATGGGAAGTAGCGCACTTACGTAGTCACTTAACTATTTTTCCAGAAGGACAATTAGTTGCAGAACTAGATGGCAAAGTGATTGGTTCTTGTTCGAGTTTGATTATTAACTTTGATGAGTACGATGATCGCCATTCTTGGTCAGATGTAACGGATGCTGGCTATATTACAAACCATAATCCTGACGGGTATAACTTATATGGCATCGAAGTAATGGTGCATCCGAATTATCGTAGAATGAAGGTAGGGCAACGTCTATATGAAGGAAGAAAAGATATTGCCAGACAGTTCAATTTAAAATCCATCATAATTGGTGGGCGTATTCCAAACTTTCATAAACATTCACAGGAAATGTCGCCAAGAGAATATGTGACGGCTGTATCAAGACATAAATTATATGATCCAGTACTTACATTTCAGTTAATGAACGGATTTACATTGATGCGTATCAACCCAAACTATTTGCCAGACGATAAGGCATCCGTTAAATACGCTACATTGATGGAATGGAATAACGTCGATTATATCCCACTTTCAAAGCGTCATTTTAAAACGAGCTATCCAGTTCGGATTTGTGCAGTACAGTATATGATGCGTAAAATTAATTCGTTTGAAGAATTTGCAAACCAATGTGAGTACTTTGTAGACGTAGCTTCAGATGCACAATCCGATTTTGTTGTGTTTCCCGAAATTTTTACAACGCAATTGATGTCCTTCTTAGATGAACCTTCACCAAGTCAAGCCGTTCGTAAGCTAACGGAATATACACCGCAATATATGGAGTTATTTTCGGATTTAGCTGTGCGTTATAATATTAATATTATTGCTGGTTCCCACTTTGTGGAAGAAGAAAATGAAGAAATCTATAATATTGCATATTTATTTCACCGTGATGGTTCTATTGACAAGCAGTATAAAATCCATATTACACCGAATGAACGTAAATGGTGGGGAATTAGTGCAGGGGATTCCGTAAAAGTATTTGATACAGATTGCGGAAAAATTGCGATTCAAATTTGTTATGATATAGAATTTCCAGAACTTGCTCGGATTGCAACGGATATGGGTGCGAATATTATTTTCACTCCATTTTGTACAGAAGATCGCCAAGGATACTTACGTGTTCGTTACTGTGCACAAGCTCGAGCAGTTGAAAATCAAATTTATACGGTAATCTCTGGTACAGTAGGAAACTTGCCGCAAACGGAGAATATGGATATTCAATACGCACAGTCTGCTATTTTTGCACCTTCTGATTTTGAATTTGCACGGGATGGAATTGTTGGCGAAACAGAACCTAATTTAGAAATGGTGTTAATCGGGGATGTCGATTTAGAAATTTTAAGACGTCAACGTCAAGATGGGACAGTTAAGCATTTGAAAGATCGCCGCCATGACGTATATGAGATTGATTATAAAAAGTAAGGAATGGGGTTTCATTAAATGTCATATAAACAGTTATTCGAACAATGGAATAGCTTTTCTGAATTAGAGCCTATTTGGAAAGAGAATCTTCAGCTATTAGCAAAAGATGAGAAACAATTAGAGGATGCATTTCACCGTGATTTGGAGTTTGGAACTGGTGGAATGCGCGGGGAAATTGGAGCAGGAACGAATCGTATGAATACATATACGATTCGTAAAGCTACCTCCGGATTAGCTGGATATATACAAGCAGCTGGAGCGGATGCGATGAATCGAGGAGTAGTCATTGCATATGATAGTCGCAGATTTTCTCCAGAGTTTGCAAGAGAAGCGGCTAATACACTCGCTTCAAATGGCATAAAAGCTTATTTATATAGCGAGCCTAGAACGACTCCTCAGTTGTCTTATTCGGTCCGAAAACTACATGCATTCATGGGGATTGTGATTACGGCTAGCCATAATCCTCCCGAATACAATGGATACAAAGTATATGGAGAAGACGGAGCTCAGTTAAACTTGAGCGATGCAGATGCAGTCATTCATTATGTCATTAAAGCCGGGGATGCTCTCCAAATTAAACAAAGTGCTATTGACGAAAAACTTATTATATTTTTAGATGAAGAAATAGATAAAGCTTATATGAAAGAATTGAAAACAGTACAAGAAAATCCGACCCTTGCTGCAACTACCGAATTAAAAGTAGTATTTACTCCACTACACGGGGCATCTGGTCATACTGTCAGCCGTATATTAAGTGAGTGCGGCTATAAACATATTCATTATGTAGAAGAACAAATGGAGCCAAATGGTGAATTTCCAACCGTGAAATCTCCAAATCCGGAAGAACAGAGTGCTTTTGAATATGCCATTCAATATGGTGAAAAATACGATGCTGACATTCTAGTTGCTGCAGATCCTGATGGAGACCGCGTAGGACTAGCGGTGAAATCAGAAGAAGGATATAAGCTTTTAACCGGCAATCAAACAGGTGCTATTTTAATCGAATATTTATTGACACAAAGAAAAGAAAAGGGCACAATGCCTGCAAAAGGTCGTGTTTTTAAAACGATTGTGACCTCTGATTTAGGAAGAGTGATTGCGGAGTATCACGGTGCAAGTACAGAAGATGTATTGACAGGATTTAAATTTATTGGTGAAAAAATTAAGCAATATGAGGAAACGAAAGAATTTGAGTTTTTATTTGGCTACGAAGAAAGCTATGGCTATTTAGTAAAAAGTTTTGCTAGGGATAAAGATGCGATACAAAGTGTACTAGCGATAGTTGAGGCTGCTACTTACTATAAAGGGCAAGGTTTGACTCTAGTAGATGTATTACATACCTTATACGAAAGACATGGCTATTATTTAGAAGGGCTAGTATCTGTCACGAAAAAAGGGGTAAGTGGGTCGAATGCGATTAATAGCTTACTAGAACAAATTCGTATGAATCAGTTAACCGAAATTGCTGGGGTTGCTGTGCAATCACAAGAGGATTATTTAACTTCATTGCGAACGTTTACAGACAGTCGAGAAGCGGAGCCACTTTTATTGCCAAAATCGAATGTAATCAAATACTTCCTAGCCGATGGTTCATGGGTATGTGTAAGACCAAGTGGAACGGAGCCTAAGATTAAATATTATTTTGGAGTGACAAGTGAGTCCGAGACAGAAAGCATTGAAAAACTAGAAGCATTGAAACATGCATTTACTGATGAGATGAATCGGTACTTAAAAGAATAAATCATGAAATCCGGGAAAGTACTACATGTGCTTTTTCGGATTTTTTTCAGTCAAAAGTATGATGCCTAGTTTTTACAGTCATGTAACAATAAATGATAAGATGAAATACATAGGCAACAAGTATATGGAGGAGTTTTACATGCAGTCAAATGAACTCTCAAACATAGGATTACTGAAAGAAATTGCAGAGTTTCTAAATGAAGAAACAGGTATGGAACAAATGCTGCAAGGAGCACTTCAAAAGCTTTTAGAAGGTACTCTCTTTGAGACAGGCTGGATTTTCTTTATTGATAAAAAAGGAAAGCAACAGCTTATTGCCCATGACAAATTACCAAATGCACTAAAGCGGAATGAGTGCATGCATTTGCAAAAAGGTGGATGCTGGTGTGTTTCAAGATTTCAGAATGGTGAACTGAAGAAGGCATCTAATATTATAGAGTGTAAACGGATTGTCAATGCACAAAAAGCGAACCATGAAGACACAAATGACATCACACATCATGCAACCGTTCCTTTACAATCTGGACAAGAAAGTTTTGGTCTTCTAAATGTTGCGACCCCAAATACAATTCGATTTTCAGAGGGTGAGCTTGCATTACTTGAGTCCGTTGCCTTTCAAATTGGATCTGCTATTAAGCGAATATACTTGACGAAACAGGAGCAGCAAGTAGCGCTTGTGCAGGAAAGAAATCGTTTAGCGCGGGACTTACATGATTCGGTCAATCAATTATTATTTTCGGTCACTTTAACTGCACGTGGTGGAGTGGAAATGACAGAACAACAAGACATTAAAGACACATTTAGAGAAATACAATATTTAACACAAGATGCTTTAACTGAAATGAGAGCACTTATTTGGCAACTTCGTCCGAAAGGGTTAGAAACTGGAATAATGGAAGGCATAAAAGGTTATGGCGATATTTTAGGATTAACACTTACTATCCATGTGAAAGGTGTCATAAACTTACCAGCAAGTATCGAAGAAACGTTATTTCGCATTGCACAGGAAGCATTAAACAATATTAGAAAGCACGCGGGTGTGTTAAAGGCAGAGCTCTATTTAACGGTTACCCCTACAGATGTATTGTTAGTGATAAAAGACGAAGGTTGTGGATTTCATGTAAATGAATCGAAGAAATTGCCTTCTATTGGATTACAAAGTATGCGGGACCGTGCATATTCCGTTGGAGGAACAGTTGATTGGGTGACGGGATGGAATCAAGGAACGGAAATTTTAGTACGTTTACCTTATTAGGAGGGAGGAGGGGTACACATGATTCGAGTATTAATTGCAGACGATCATCATGTAGTAAGAAGAGGTTTAATGTTCTTTTTAAAGACCCAAAAAGATATGGACATTATCGGAGAAGCGAAAAATGGTAGAGAAGCAGTAGCATTGACAGAGACTTTGAAGCCAGATGTGGTGTTAATGGATCTAGTCATGCCAGAAATGGATGGTATCCAAGCAACCAAGCGTATTAAAGCAAAATATCCGGAAATTCAAATATTAATGCTAACAAGCTTTTCTGATCGGGATCATGTCATACCTGCATTGAAAGCGGGAGCAGCAGGGTATCAATTAAAAGACATTGAACCAGATGATTTGGCAGAAGCTATCCGTAAATTAATGCGAGGGGAAAATACATTACATCCTGATGCAACAACCCAACTGCAAAAGGAATATGAACCTATGGAATTATTGCCACATGAAAAATATTCCCTAACTCCGAGAGAACAAGATGTGTTGTCAGAACTCACAAAAGGAAAAAGTAATCGGGAAATAGCATCCTCTTTGTTCGTAACAGAAAAAACAGTGAAAACACATATATCGAATATATTTGCTAAGCTTCAAGTACAAGATCGAACCCAAGCTGCTCTATATGCAGTGAAACATGGATTAACAGAACCGAGTGGACTATAAAAAACACGGTGATCCGCAGTAATATTGCGGTGCGCTGTGTTTTTTTTTGGAAAATGGGGAATCGATCAATCATCGAAAATCACTTACTTACTCAATCACCTTTTCCCACTTCATAGCTCCAATCACCATCGCAACATATTAAGGCATAAGAAAACGACTCCCAAATTGGAAGTCGCTAACTGTTATTGTTCGTTTAATGATTCTTCATCTAAGCTTTCATCAGAAGGAGCAATTTTTATTATTTCTAGGTATTGAATATGATGACCATCAATATCTTTAATCATAAATTCAAAGCCTTGTTCAATTATCTTTTCACCTTTAACGGCATCATAGCTTTTTGTCATAAACCATCCACCGATTGTATCAATGTCTTCTTCGTCAATGTTAATGCCAAGAAGGTTATTTACATTTTCGATCAACATTTTTGCATCGACAATATAATGGTTTTCGCCGATTTTTTGAACTTCCGGAAGTTCATCTGTATCAAATTCGTCGCGAATGTCGCCGACAATTTCTTCAATAATGTCTTCTATTGTAACAAGACCAGAAGTACCACCATATTCGTCCATTAAAATAGCCATATGAATTCTTTCCCGCTGTATTTTAAGCAATAAATCAGCGATCGGCATTGTTTCAATTACACGAATAATCGGTTGCATATAATCACTTACTGGTGTTGTGGCATTTTCAGGATTTTTTATATAAGCGGTTAATAAGTTTTTCATATTCACAAGTCCAATAATGTGATCCTTATCACCATCTGTTACTGGGTATCTTGTATATTGTTCCACACCTATTAGTTCAAATACTTCATTTAATGTAAAATCTTTGTCAATGGATATAATTTCCGTTCTAGGAACCATTATTTCTTTTGCAAGTCGATCGTCAAATTCAAAAATTTTATTTACATATTTATATTCCGCTTGGTTAATTTCTCCACCCTTAAAACTTTCGGAAAGAATCATGCGAAGTTCTTCCTCTGAATGGGCTACTTCCGAGTCAGAAACAGATTTTAAACCAAATACGCGAACTGCTAAGAAACGTGCAGAGCCGTTCATACCTCTAATAACTGGATACATTAGATGATCAAAGATAATTAAAGGCTTGGCAACAGCTAGTGCTATTTCCTCCGCTTTTTGAATAGCAAAAGTTTTTGGAGTTAATTCTCCAACTACTACATGTATGAAGGTTACGAGTGAAAATGCAATGATAAATGAAAGTACAGAGGTAACACTTTCTGGAAGAACAAAGTATTCAAAAACTGGATGTAATATTGCTTCTATGGTCGGTTCACCAAGCCACCCTAATCCTAAAGCAGTAATTGTGATACCGAGCTGACAAGCGGATAAATATTCATCCAAATTGGAAACAAGTTTTTTTGCATTTAATGCATTTTTGTTTCCTTCAGCAATAAGCTGATCAATTCTAGTCGTTCTTACTTTAACAATTGCAAATTCACTTGCGACGAAAAATGCAGTGAATGCGATTAAGACAGCAAATGCTGTCAATCGTATGGCTATGTCCAAATAATTACTTTGTTCCTAACCCAAATGGGGGGTAGAACAAAGTGTACACCTCCTGTTTTCTAAAAAATAGTTTATAGTTTTAATAATAAAATAATGCAAAGTAAAATACAAATCTTTCTGCTTACAATGGGTATATTTGCATTACAACTCTTTCACTCTCTTATTAGCAACACTAAACCTTCATGTGCATAAATAGGTAATTTAAAAAGTAGCATGTGCACTATTTGGAGCAATGCTACATATTATTTAATTAGTTCCTTTTTTCAAAAAGTATTGACAATGGAAATTTCTATGTGCTAATGTTAAGGGACACTAAATAAATTGGAAATGGAGGTATGAAAAATGATTCGTTTAAAAGATATGACAAACAACTTAATAATTTCTTCATACCTACCATTTGACGTAAAATGATTGTTGAATAGACATTATTAGAAATGACTTTGTCTATTTTAAAGCACATTACCGGAATATGGGTAATGTGCTTTTTTGCGTTTACTTACTTCCAAAATTTGGTGTTAATGTGAAGTGGAGGAGTGTTGGATATGATTATTCAGCGAACAAGACAAATTTTATTAAAGGAATCTCTAGAAGGTGGATAGCCAAATCACGTTAAGAGAGAAAGAAGAAATGAGGGGTTAGAGAATGTTTTCTGTTTTATTTAAATTGCAATGGTTTTTTAAAGATCATTGGAAGCGATATACTGTCGCTGTAAGTTTACTGATTGTAGCAAGTGCATTTGAAGTGTTACCACCGTGGATTGTTGGAGGAGCAATAGACACGATTACGATGGGGAAAATGACATCTGAATCGTTAATGCAATATGTCATGTATTTTGTAGGAATTATCATTGTGGGTTATGGATTGAACTTTGTTTGGCAATACCAATTATTTGGTGGCTCTATTACAATTGAGCGTATATTACGTTCCAAATTAAATAGAAAATTTTTAAGTATGACTCCAACTTTTTATGAAAAAAATCGTACGGGTGATTTAATGGCTCGTGCAACGAACGATTTAAATGCGGTTGCAACAACAGCTGGCTTTGGAATTATGACCTTGATTGATTCAACGATGTATATGGCTGCGCTTATACTTGCGATGGGTTTTATTATTTCATGGAAGTTAACGATTTTCGCAATTTTACCAATACCAGTTTTAGCATTTATCATGCAATATTTAGGGAAAATCATTCACGAGAAATATATGGTTTCACAAGATGCATTTGGTGATTTGAATGACCGAGTATTAGAATCCATTGCTGGCGTTCGCGTTATTCGTGCATATGTACAAGAACGAGCAGATGAAAAGAAATTTGCTGATATGAGTGAAGAAGTGTATGAAAAAAATATGGTTGTGGAACGAATTGATGCTCTATTTGGTCCGATTACAAAAGTAGGAACTGGTATCAGTTATGTAGTTGCTTTAGGTTATGGTTCTTATCTAGTGTCTATAGGAGACATGACTGTTGGGAACTTAATCACATTTAACGTTTACTTAGGGATGGCTATTTGGCCGATGTTTGCTATTGGGGAATTAATCAACGTAATGCAACGTGGAAATGCATCGCTTGATCGGGTGCACGAAACGCTAGATTATGAGGCAGATGTGAAAGATCCTGTCAGTCCGATTCATTTGAATGAAGTTACATCAATTGGATTTGAAGAGGTTGGATTCCAATATCCTTTATCGCAAGTGAAAAATCTTCAAAATCTCCGAGTGAACCTTCAAAAAGGTCAAACGCTTGGGATTGTTGGGAAAACCGGATCTGGGAAAACTACTTTTATGAAGCAATTGTTAAGGGAATATCCAATTGGAGCTGGTCAACTAACGATTGGAGATATCGCAATTTCGGATCAAACAAAAGATCAAGTTTTAGAATGGATTGGTTATGTTCCTCAAGATCATGTTTTATTCTCAAGAACCATCCGTCAAAATATTCTTTTTGGTAAAGAGGATGCCACGGAAGAAGATCTGGAAGAAGCAATTCGATTAGCTCATTTCCAAAAAGACTTGATGAACTTACCAATGGGCTTAGAAACATTAGTTGGAGAAAAAGGCGTCTCTTTATCTGGTGGGCAAAAGCAACGTGTTTCAATAGCTCGAGCACTTATTAAAAATCCAGAAATTTTACTGTTAGATGATTCGCTTTCTGCAGTAGATGCAAAAACGGAAGCGAAGATTATTGAAAATATACAAAATGAACGTAGTGGTAAGACAACAATTATTACGACGCATCGATTGTCTGGAATTCAACATGCGGACCATATAATCGTTTTAGATGAGGGATTGATTGTGGAAGAAGGTACGCATGAGGAACTTCTTGTGCAAAATGGTTGGTATAAAGAGCAATACGATCGTCAACAGCTTGAGGGGGTGTCGTCATGAGTACAGGGAAACGACTCTACCATTATGCGTTATTTTATAAAAAACCAATTATCCTTGGTTTAATCTTTTTAACAATTGCAGTGTTTGCAGACTTAACAGGTCCTTTCATTGCAAAAAGAATTATCGATGAGCATATTACAGATGGATCCATTGATCTACAACCCATCCTAATTTTATTAAGTGTGTTCTTTGGTTTAACCATTGTAACGGCCGTTTTTAGATATTTTATGTTTATTAATCTACAAGTTGGCGCAAACCGGGTTGTTCAGAAGTTACGAAATGATGTATTTCAACATATACAAACGTTGCCGATACAATATTTTGATAACTTACCAGCTGGTAAAGTAGTCGCTCGTGTAACAAATGATACGGAAGCAATTCGTAATTTATATGTGCAAGTATTATCACAGTTTGCGACTAGTATTATTTCAATTACGGGAGTGTATGTGGCACTTTTCATATTAAATGCGAAAATGGCTGCAATGGCACTATTCGTTGTTCCAATCGTGTATGTTTGGATGATTGGATATCGCAAATATGCTTCCAAATATAATCATATAGTTCGTACGAAAATTGCCGATTTAAATGCAATGTTGAATGAATCGATTCAAGGGATGTCGATTATTCAAGCATTTAAACGAGAAAAGCAAATGGAATCTGAGTTTGAAGAAATGAACGAAGAACATTACCGGTATCAGAAGAAATTACTTACATTAGATTCAGCTACTGCTTTTAACTTAGTTAGTGTACTTCGCTCCATTATGTTTATCATGTTTATCTGGTATTTCGGGAGCCAGTCAATGGAACCGAATGCGATTGTTTCAGCTGGTATGCTTTATGCATTCGTAGATTATACGACTCGATTGTTTAATCCGATTACAGGAATTGTCAACCAATTCTCGCAACTGGAGAGATCTCTTGTAGCAGGAAATCGTGTATTCGGTTTACTAGATGAATCAGGAGAGACAGTGAAAGATGAACGGATGGATCGTTACGAAGGAAATGTAGAGTTTCAAAATGTTTCTTTTGCTTACAAAGAAAAAGATTATGTCTTGAAAAATTTAAACTTTGTTGCGAATAAAGGGGAAACGGTGGCACTTGTTGGTCATACAGGGTCAGGTAAAAGTTCGATTATGAACTTGTTATTCCGTTTCTATGACCCATCAAAAGGGAAGATTCTTATTGATGGCATTGATATTACGACAGTACCAAGGCAAACCATTCGAGATCATATGGGAATTGTATTACAAGATCCGTATTTATTCTCCGGAACCATTGAATCAAACGTAAGCTTAAACGATTCAAGAATTTCCCGTGAGAAAGTAGAAGCCGCTTTGGAAGCAGTTGGTGGCGAACGTGTGCTTAAGAATCTTGAAAAAGGACTGGATGAACCTGTTATTGAGAAAGGGAGCACATTATCCTCTGGTCAAAGACAGTTAGTTTCTTTTGCAAGAGCCCTTGCATTTGATCCGGCCATTCTAATATTAGATGAAGCAACTTCCAATATCGATACGGAAACAGAAGAAATCATTCAACATGCCATGGATGTATTGAAAAAAGGAAGAACTACTTTTATCATTGCACATCGACTTTCTACTATTAAAAATGCAGATCGTATTTTAGTATTAGATCGTGGGGAAATTGTAGAGAGTGGAACTCATGACGAATTGTTACAGCTACAAGGACGTTATGAACAAATGTATAAATTACAAGCAGGAGTACCTCAAAACGTGTAATGCGTTTAGGGGTATTCCCTTTTTATTTATGAAATTATCACGTCTGTTGATTAACCACTTTCTAACACCAAATACTTGTAAGGAAAGCATTAAAATCTTCGTTAGAATTTGTTTGTTTTCGTTTCGGCTTGGATGAAGGTACAATTTCGGGCACACAGCGTTTTTTTTATTACCCGTAATATAGAACAGTTTTTTTGTATAGTGCGCATTAGTTGGATTCCACTAGGATTTCCGCTACAAGGCAGACGCTTTCCGCGGGGGCGCCGCCCTTTCGCTCCAATCCCAAAAAGCCTTGCTATCTATTCAGTAACGTCGCATAACGGCAAAAACCGCCCAATTCAATCAGGAGGCACATGCGCAATATAGGACGCGGTACTCGCAACATTCTTGGACATTTGCGCAATATATTGATAGTTTGCAATTAATAAATGTCACCTCATGCGAAGTTAAAGCTTTGATACGAGATAATGGTCGCGTTCAGCGTGCGGTTTGTCTCGTTCGCGATAGCTTTTGTCGCACTCGATAGTGAGTTTGTCGCGTTCACCACGTGATTAGTCTCGTTCAGCCATTTTATGGATATTACCTTTGTAAAAAAAATACATAAAGTAAGATTTAGCGCAACGGCAAATCGCATTTGCGACGAGTAACTGCAGGAGCAAATGTTTCGTCCAAAGCACTCTAGAAACGGTGAAGACCAGATGCACTTAAAGGACGCTTGAGCTTTTCTTAATTGTCTTGAGTTTTTCTGGCGGTCATCGTATATTTAGAGTATCGAAATAAAAGAGTGAAAGAGGAACTGTATAATGCAATGGCTACAAAATTGGAAAACAAAAATAGCTTCATTCAATAAAAACATCCGCTTATTCATGCTGGCAAATATTCTCATTCAAATTGGAATGGGCGTTTTTTCAGTTATGTATAATTTGTATATTAAAGAGCTAGGGTTTCCAGAAACGGTGAACGGGAGTGTAATCTCAATGACTTCACTTGCAACCGCTATTATGTTAATTCCTGCAGGGTTTTTAAGTGATCGATTTGGACGTAAAGGCATGATTATTCTTGGGACAATAGTGACGGTTTTCACGTTATTTTATAGAAGTATTGAAGTAAGTGAACATTCACTTGTATATGCTGCTTTTTTCACAGGTCTTTTTATGGCACTTGTTCAAGTATCGGGCGTTCCATTTCTTGCCGAAAACTCGAATGCTAGTGAACGCATGCACTTGTTTAGTATTCATTTTTCGTTGATGACGATTGCAAGTGTTGTAGGGAGTTTAGGTGGAGGAATAATAGCGGATGCATTGCATATGTATGCAGCTATGTCTGTTTTGGATTCTATTAAATGGGTTTTGATCTTGGGCACAATTATATTTGCATTTGGTTTATTTCCTTTATTTAAATTAACGTCTACCGTAAAGGTGGAAGAAAAAGTAATAGAAAAAGTAGAGAAGGAATTACCTAGCAACTTTAAACGTAATATTACCATTATCGTGCTCTTTGGATTTGCTAATTTGCTCATAGGTACAGGTTCAGGTTTAGTCATTCCCTATTTAAATTTATATTTTTCGAATCGATTTGATGCATCCAATTCTTATGTTGGATTAATATTATCGCTTGGTTCTGCAATGACGGCAGTTGCCATGCTTATGGGACCTGCACTTGTAAAAAAGGTCGGCCAAGTTCGGGCACTTGTGATTTTTCAGCTGCTGTCTATTCCATTTTTATTTCTAACTGGTTATACCACTTCCCTAGTTGTAGCTTCCATCGGGTTTTTACTACGACAGGCATTAATGAATGCCGGGAACCCGATTCAAAGTGCCATTGCCATGGATCTTGTACATGATAAATATAAAGGACTCGCTAATTCGGTAAACCAGATGGTGTTCAATTTAGGTTGGGCAACAATGGGACCGGTATCAACCGGGCTAGTGATGGCATATGGTTTTTACTGGGGCTATGCATATACGTTTACAATAACAGGTATTTTATATATTATTGCTTCTACTTATTTTTATATTTTATTTGGAAGAAAGAAAATAGGGACTGTATGAAGTAGTGTTTAGCGTACGAAATTATATCTTCGTCCGCTTTTAAAACAGTAGGAAAGCATCTAATCACCCTTTAACCAAACCTAATGCACCATGTCTTTACAAAATCCAAGAGGGCGACGGAAAAACATTTGCCACAAGATCCTTTGCTCTAACGTTAATAGTGTAGCTAATGTTTCGTCCAAAGCACTTTGGTAACGATGAAGTCAAGACGCACTATAAGGAGGCTTGCGTTTCGCTAGTCATATACATGAAACAACATCAATTCATGAATCATTTTTTTAACAGTTTCTTCATCATTCGGTATTTGGCCAATCCACTTAATCGTGCCATCCGCTTCATATTCACCAGTGTATCTAGTTTGTTTATAGAAGAACGAAAGAGACCAACCAGGTAATTGCTTATTTTCAAATAGTGGTTTAAAGCTAAAATGTTGTAACAAAATAATCATCCTTTCATGTGTCATAATTTGCTCGCATACATTAGTAGAAATGACTAGTGAAGGAGCATCCAATTGTTTGTAGAGAAATTAGAGAAAGCGATTCAAAATGAATATGCTGATTATCATTACTATAAAGATATGTACAATTTAACAGAAGACCCATACTGGCAAGGGTTTATTCAGCATGTAATTGAGGACGAAAAAAGCCATTATGAAATGTTTCAACAACTCTATTATATGCTGACGGGGACGTTTGTTCAAAATCTAGAAAGACGAGAGCCTTGTATGGATTTAAAAGCATGTGCCAAAGATGCAGTTAGAGATGAGTTAGAAACTGCGGAAATGTATAAAGAAATGTTGCTCCAAATACCGATTCAGCAAGCGTATGCACCACTGTTTGTTGCAATGCATGACGAAACAGAGCATGCCATTCGCTTTTCGATGATGTATAATGCGTTGTAAAATGTTTTTGTGTTTGTCCTTCCTCTGCTATAATGAGTGAGAAGCTAGAGGAAAAAGGTGAATTAGATGGGGTTTTTATGGACGATTGTATTTATGGCGGTAGTCGGAGCAGCTATTGGGGCAGTTACCAATCATTTAGCAATAAAAATGCTTTTTAGACCACATGAAGCAAAATATATTGGATCTTGGCGGATTCCTTTCACACCAGGGTTAATCCCAAAAAGACGTGATGAACTTGCCAAGCAATTAGGAAATACAGTAATAAATCACTTATTAACTCCCGACATATTTAAACGAAAATATTTTAATGAAGAAATGCAAGATAAAGCGACAAAATTAATCGTTCGACAATTGAATGAAAAAGTTCTTCTTTCCGACAAGACAATTGCTGATTGGTTAAAGCTTGGTGGAATTGAAAACATTGCAACAATGGCAAATAAAAAGATTGATGAGCAAGTGGATATTCAATTTGTGCAATTAAAAAGCCGCTTTGAACATGAATCCATCCGTCAACTAGCTCCAGCAGATTGGCAACTGAAGGCGGATAGTAAGGTAGGAGAAATTGTTTCTTATATTCTTCTAAAAGGGGAAGACTTTTTCGAGTCCGAAGAAGGAAAAATGACCGTAAAAAATTTGATTGATGATTTCCTATCTACAAAAGGAACCTTTGGAAGCATGATTCAAATGTTTGTCGGCGAATCATCCTCACTTGCCGGAAAAGTTCAGCCGGAAATTACAAAGTTTTTAAAAGCACCAGGGACTAAAAATATGTTAGAAAATATTGTTCGAAATGAATGGGAAAAACTGAAAGATCGACCAATTGTGGAAATGATGGACGGTTTTGATTTTGAACCGATTATTAAGAATGTGAAGACATATTTAACTAAGCAGTTGGCAATAGAAGATCGATTAAGTCATAGTCTAGTTCATTATTTTCCGGAAGTAACTGATTGGACACAAACAATATTAGTTCCAAAACTAACTTCATTTGCATTTTTAGAAGCGGAAGCAAAGCTAGAAGAAGTATTGCATAAAATGAAATTAGAAGATATGGTAAAAGAACAAGTCGATTCTTTCCCAGTAGCACGTTTAGAAGATATCGTACTTGGCATTTCGAAACGAGAGTTTAAAATGATTACTGTGCTAGGTGGAGTTCTTGGAGGTCTTATTGGGGTTATCCAAGGATTAATCGTCTTTATTACAGGCTAAAAAAAGGAGTCAATAAAAATGATCAATATTTATGATGATATTAATAAGTTAGAAGCAACACTACGCCAAACGAATGAATTTTCTCATGTAAAAGCTGCTGTTGAATCAGTCAAAGCAGATGAAGAGGCACTAGCATTATTCCAAAGCTTCCGTAAAATTCAATTATCCCTTCAAGAAAAGCAGATGAAAGGCGAAGAAATTTCTGGTGAAGAAATTGAATATGCACAAAAAACTGCTCAGCTTGCTCAAGGAAATGAGAAAATTTCACAAATGCTTCAAGCTGAAATGGCTCTAAGTCAAATAATTGAAGAAGTAAATCGTGTTTTAATTAAACCAGTGCAAGAACTATATGAAGGAATTTAAATAATGAAGGATCTCTCACATTTGATTGTGGGGGATTTTTTTATTTAGCAGGAAAATTATAGAGGATGGCGAATACTTAAAGAATGAATGATGATTCACTTGGAGAGGAGGAATAGATATGTATAAAACTTTACTGCTAGAAAAAGAAGAACGTGTGGCAACACTAACATTAAATCGTCCAGATGCAATGAATTCAATGAACGAAGTGATGATGAAAGAACTTGCGGATTGTTTGGAGTCTATTAAGAATGACAATTCCATTCAAGTCCTTCTGTTAAAAGGAGAGGGGCGCGCATTTTCTGCTGGTGGAGATATTAAAGCAATGATAGATACAGAGAGTCCATTTCATATGGAAGATGTCATGGTAGAACTAGGTCGAATTGCGAAGACATTATATTCGCTACCTCAAATTACGATTGCTTCTGTTCACGGAGCAGCGGCAGGACTGGGACTTAGCATCGTCCTTGGATGCGATATAGTTATCGCAGAAGAAAATAGCAAGCTTGCAATGAATTTTATTGGAATTGGGCTTGTCCCTGACGGAGGCGGTCATTTCTTCTTGAAGGAAAGAATAGGTATCCCAAAAGCAAAACAGCTAATATGGGAAGGGGAAATATTTAAAGGGGTAGAAGCAAAAGCAATAGGATTAGTGGATGTAATTGCATCGGATGGATTAGGCTGGGCAACAGCTCGGTCTTACGCACAAAGATTATTAGAATCTCCTCTTGCTGCAATGATTGCTACAAAAGAAATTTTGCATGCTAGTCAAATAAAAGAATTAGAATGGATGTTGGAAAAAGAAGCGGTTAAACAAACAGCAATGCGTCAAACAGCAGATCATTTAGAAGGAATTAATGCCTTCGTTGAAAAGCGTAAGTCTGAGTTTAGAGGAGAGTAAAAAATTGGGGGAGATCAATAGTCGTTGATCTCCCCTTTTTAATGTAGATTGGGTAAATCGGAGGTGAGTTGGATTTATATGAAGGTGGGCAAGCAAATAGCAGTTTGTTTAAAGTGGCACGCAATGCATATATGGATGAAAACTAACGGAAGTATTGCTAGATACAAGTCATCTACAAGAAAGATACGACTATTTAAATGAAGAAGGATTCCAAGCGTACGGAGCAGTCGTTACTGGGCCAGTAAAAGAGTTATTAAAATTAAAAGAGCTAAAAGAAGTTCGTAGTGTTCAATTGGGAGAAATCACTTATTGGAACTGGAATGATTAAAACAGCACAAGGCGTCAGCTTGACTGAGGCGAGTTTTGGGGAGAAGTTGATAGTATGTAATGGCCATTCATAGAAAATGGTCGTTTTTTATGGATAAAATATCCTATTCCAACTAAACATGCGATTATTCCAACTAAATGCTCCAAAATTCCAACTAAACCAACCAATTTTCCAACTAAACACTTCAAAGTTCCAACTAAAATTACTTCTTCCTAAAAAACAATCTAAAAAGAGGCTAAAACCAATGTGGTTTTAGCCTCTTTACAAATTTAAACGTGAAATAACACTAGCTTTCCTGAACTGTTTACTAAACGATGAGTTGATTCGAGCAAACCTTTTTCTTCGATAGCCGCTTCGCCTTTTTTCTTCGCTTCGTCATCATTTTCAAATGACCAAGTCTCTTCCACAATCAGCTTCCCAGTTGGTTCAAATGCAGTGAATTTATATGTTTTCAAGAATTAACACCCCTTTATTATTCTTATAAATATTATACATCAAAAAAGACAAAAGAAAATGTAAAGCGGGCTTGACAATAAAATAAAAAGTAAAGTATACTTTACGTAAAGTTAGCTTTACAAAAAGGAATGATACTGCATGAAGAATTTTGTCCGAGAGAAGAGAATAGGATTTGGGATGACACAAGACGAACTATCAGAGAAGTTAGATGTATCTAGACAAACTATTATTTCATTAGAAAAAGGAAAGTATAATCCATCAATCACACTGGCTTTTAAACTTTCAAGACTGTTCCGATGTTCGATTGAAGAATTATTTATATTTGAGGAGGATAAAAAGAATGTATGAAGAATTTGATCTGTTTTCATTTTTAATTGGGTTACCTTTGGCTATTATCATCATGATTATTGTCTTCTCGATAAATCGAAGAATTGGTAAGAAAAAACGTTGGTTTGATGAGCGCTATACTAAGATCAATGAAAAAGCACGATCGATTTCCTGGAGGTACACTACATTTGCTATTTTAATCGCTTGGATGATTATCATTGTTATGGAAGGACCAGGATTATCATTCTTTATAATGACGGGGATTTGGCTTATTCATATGATTTCTTACTCAATAGGGGCAATTATTGCTAATCAAGATAACTAATTTAGGGTTGATATGATGTGAAAAATAATACAAAATGGGAGTTAATAATTCCCATAATTTAACTAATTGGAATTCCCATAAAATTTTTGATTATTTCGTTGGCTACAGGCAATTAGAAAAATCCAACAATTAGTATTCCGCCTTCTTTTAAAGCAGGATTTACTGGATTAATATTAACGGTTAGGCAAATAAAATTAGAACAAAGATTATTTAAATAAAGCTTAGTTTCAATGCAAAATTATAAATATTACTAACCCTCTAAAAAGATTGTGTACATTCATTTGTCTACAGTCTTTTCTTTATGATAAAATAAGAACAAATATTCGTTTTTTATGAGAGGTGTATGGAATGACAAAAATTCGTTTTCTACATATTGCAGATTTGCATTTAGACAGTCCATTTAAAGGGATTTCCGCTATTCCGCAAAATAGGTGGAAGGATATACGGGAAAGTACATTCCAAGCTTTTACAAATGTAATAGACTATGCCATTGAAAGCAAACCTGATTTTATCTTGATTGTCGGTGATATTTACGATGGAGAGAATAGGAGCTTACGCGCGCAGCATTTATTTCAAAAAGGGATGGAAGCTTTACAGACAGAGGGAATTCCTGTTTTTATTTGTTACGGCAACCATGATCACTTAAGTGGAAATTGGGTGAGATTTCAGCTTCCTAATAATGTGCAAGTATTTCAAGAAGAAGTGGAAACAAAGAGACTTAACGTCAAAGGAAATACAGTCCATATAACTGGATTCAGCTATAAGGAGCGGCATATTCGTGAAGCAATGCACGCATTTTATCCGATAGCTAATGGACAAGATATTCACATTGGCATGTTGCACGGAAGTGTTGAAGGAAATGACGAACATGATGTATATGCCCCATTTCGTAAAAATGATTTGATATCAAAACAATATGATTATTGGGCACTAGGACATATTCATAAACGACAAATTTTACACGATGAACCTCCCATTGTTTATCCGGGTAATACACAAAGTAGGCATAGAAATGAAAGTGGGCTGAAAGGATTTTACGAAGTTTCTTTAACAAAAGGACATGCAGATCTACAATTTATACCTTCTTCCGCTTTTATCTACGATAAAATCGAAGTGTCCTGTGATGGAATAATCCATGCAAATGAATTAATTACTCGAATAGAAGAATCCCTGATAATGTACAGAGAATCTAATGGCAACGCAATAATAGAATTGACACTCACGAATATAGGAAAAGATGCAGAAGAACTTTTACAAGCGTCGACGAAGGAAGAGTGGCTTTCGATTATTCAAGAGAGTCTCAGTGCAGAAAATCATTTTGCCATCGTTCAACAGCTAAAATTTGACTTGCCAAAGGAAACAATAAAAGAAGCGGAAATGATTATGCAGATGATAGAAGAGTGGAGCACCTCCAATTGGAAGGATGCTTTAAAGGAACTATATCAGCATCCAAAAGGGAGTAGGTACCTGGATACAATCGAAAAAGAATTTATCGAAGAAACGATACAGGAAGTGGACCAGTTACTGACCAAGGTTGTAACGCAAAGGAGGGAATAAACGATGAAAATAGAAAAACTCCATATATACGGCTTTGGAAAACATGAAAACGTCCAAATAGATCTAAAATCAGGCATGAATGTCTTTTATGGTGAAAATGAAGCTGGAAAATCTACTATTCAGCAATTTATTTTGCATATCCTTTTTGGTTTTCCGCAAAAAAATGCTCAATTATTAAGATATGAGCCTAAGAGTGGAGCAGCGTATGGTGGTAAAGTTCAACTAATAGATGAAAAGATAGGACGCGTTGTAATTGAGCGTGTGAAAGGGAAAGCAAGTGGGGACGTGACTTTATATTTTGAAGATGGAACTCGTGGAGGAGAAAGAGAGTTAGATGGCCTACTACATTCCTATAATCGTGTAGATTTCGAAGCAATTTTTTCTTTCTCCTTGCTACAATTGCAAGGTTTTGAAAAAATGACCGAGGAAGAGCTCACGCGTACTTTACTTTCTTCTGGAACAACCGGAATGGATACATTGTCTAGCGTGGAGACTCAATTTGTAAAAGAAATGGGCGAGTTATTTAAGCCAAGTGGGAAAAAACCAATCATCAATCAAAAAATAGAGGAACTTAGGGCGATGGAGGAAGAATGGAAGTCCCGTTTAGCAGAAGTGGACAAATATGAACCTTCCACTAAACGATTGAAAGAAATTGAATTACTCTTAGATCAGACAAACAAACAAGAAAAAAATATTACGGCCGAAATTCACCGATTTATGCAATGGAAGCAATTAAAACCGATCAAAGAAAAGCAAATAAGTCTTTTAGCTGCTTTAGATAAAGTCCAACATCAAACCTTTCCTACCGATGGAATTCGACGATTTGAAAGTATAAAAGATAAAGAAATGAATGTGAAAGCTGCAACAGAACAATTAAGTGACAATCTAGAGCAATTAACAAATAGTAATGCACTATTAACAGCAGATCAATTAAATTCTTTACAAACCTTCTTAGCATATGAAACAGAATGGCATCAATTGAAAGCAAAAAGAGTACAAATAGAAGAGGAACAAACGAAAACGTTGCAAAACCAAATGCAACAATTAGCACTTGTTGGTATCGACTGGGAAAAGAATCTAAACGACATTCTAAAAGCAGACATATCCATTCACCAAGAAGAAAAATTAGTGACATTATTAAAAAAACGAGAACAACTAGAAAGTGAATTACTTCAAGAAAATCGATTAAATCAACTGAAGTCAGAAGATCTTCGCTTGCACCAAGGACGTTTAAAAGAGATGAAACATACGAAGTCATCGTCTACTGGTAAAATTCCTTTTGTTTTTAGTAGTATCATTTTTCTTTTAGGGCTGATTTTAAGTTTTCTACAATCTAATTTGTTAATCGGGCTAACTTTTTTAATTGTAAGTGTGCTTGTTTTTGCCGGGTTTTCTTTTGTTGTAAGGCCCTCCCATCAATCAAATGATATTAAAACATACGAAAGCTTATTGGCAAAGGAAGAACAAGCGTTAGTAACTCAAATTAGTCAGTTGGAGAATACGATAACTGCATTAGAATTGGAAAAGAAACAAATCGAACGGGATATGCAATCCTTTTTAAGTAGCTATCATTTAAATAACCAGGTCTCTCCGAATTTGTTAAAAGAGTTATTTAGCCGACTACGTATGATTCAAGAGCAACAAATACAGTTAGATCAAATGGATATAAATTTATACGAAGTAAGAAAAAAAATGAAAGAACTTTTTGGGCAGGCAATAAATATGGTCAATATTCCATTGATAGAAGATATGCTTTTCCACCAGCTACGAGAATATTTCTTGAGCGAAAAGAAAAAACTAGATGAGAATGAGTCAATAAGCAAGAAAATAAAGGAGATTACGTTTAAACAAAAAGAAAATATTTCCTTGCTTCAAGCATATGCTCGAAATATTCAAGAACTTTTCCAAGAAGCAAAAGTAGAATCAGAAAGTGATTTTTACGCTGCTTTCCATTTTTTTGAACAAAGACTTTCTTTAGAAAAAGAATTCCACCAGATTCAAATCCAACTAGGAAATAAAGAAATAGCATTGGATGATTTTGACGAAGCATTTGAAAACGAAAGCAAAGAACAGCTACACGCAATCCAAAATAGTCGAAATGAATTAATGGAAGAAAAAGCATCTTTACAATATCAAACAAGTAAACTGTTAGTAGAAGATCAGCAAAGTGAGATTCTACAGAAGATGGAACAGAAGAAAGCAGAACTGCATGAATACGTAAAAAAATGGGCTGCCTACAAAACAGTCGTAGAAGCGATAAAACAAATGATGGTGCAATTAAAAGAAGAACGCCTTCCGGAAGTACTTGAAAAAGCACAAGCCCATTTTAGAATGCTGACTGGTGCTGCATATGAACGGCTAGTATTAACACCAGAAGGAATTTTCGAAGCAATTAAAGCAAGTGGGCAGCGTTTTAAGATTGCTGAACTAAGTCAAGCTACAAAAGAACAAGCTTATATTTCTCTTCGAATTGCACTTGCACAATCATTAAAAAATAAAGCTTCTTTTCCAATTATTATGGATGATCCATTTGTACATTTCGATCGTTTCCGCTTACAACAAGTGGTACAATTAATGCAGGAGCTACAAAAAGAAGAGCAACTACTTTATTTTTCATGTCATGACAATATGCAATATGTATGGGAAGATGCGCATATTTTACAAGTAGCGACATATTAGCCGGAAGCGGAGGAGATGTGAAATGAAAGGTATTACACAACTGCGAGTAGGAGATCCAGTCGATCAATTCTTACTGATTAAACAATCAACAAAAGGGGTTACTACGGTCGGGAAACCATTTATGTCTCTTGTCTTACAAGATAAAAGTGGCGATATTGAAGCGAAACTGTGGGATACAAATGATGAACACGAAAAGTTATTCGCTGCAAGTCAAATCGTTCGAGTTGGTGGAGAAATTCAAGACTATCGGGGGAAATTTCAACTTCGAGTAAAAAGTATTCGACCGGTCAAGTTGGAAGAATCGATTACAATAAATGATCTTGTTCCTTCTGCAGAGAAACCGAAAGAAGAATTGATGGAAGAGTTAATGCAGTATTTCTTTGAAATGAAAAATCCATTAATCCAACGAATTACTCGTCATTTATTAAAAAAACATCAAACGGCATTTATGACCTTTCCAGCTGCAACGAAAAATCACCATGATTATGCCTCTGGATTAATCGATCATGTTGTATCCATGTTGAAGCTCGGTAAAGCAATAAGTGATCTTTACCCAACACTCAATAAGGATCTATTATATGCAGGGATTATTTTGCATGATATAGGGAAGGTATTAGAGCTTTCCGGCCCCGTAGCTACAACGTATACAATCGAAGGTAACTTACTTGGCCATATTACCATAATGGTAAATGAAATTTCGAAGGCAGCAGAAGAACTCCAAATTGAAGGGGAAGAGGTAATGCTTCTTCAACATATGGTGCTTAGTCATCATGGAAAAGAAGAGTGGGGAAGCCCGAAACGTCCAATGGTTCGAGAAGCGGAAATGTTGCATTATATCGATAATATCGATGCAAAAATGAATATGCTAAATCGTGCATTAGACAAAACAAATCCTGGTGAGTTTTCGGAGCGCTTATTTGCCTTAGAAAACCGCTCATTTTATAAACCAACTTTTGAATAATAAAAAAGCGTAAGGGTGAACTGACCTAGCGATATGAGACACATATAAAACACCTATTTTAGGCTGCCGCAATGCCAAATTCTTTTGGTGTTAGGTAGCCTAATTTTTCTTGGATACGTTCTTCATTGTAATGATGAAGATATTCGTCAATTCGTTGTATAACGCAAATATTGCTCAATGAATTAAACTTAGTTAAATAAAATTCTTCTGTTTTTAAACTAGAATGATAGGATTCGATAACAGCGTTATCCCAACAGTTGCCGCGTCTGGACATGCTACTCACTAGATGATTCTCCTTCAAGCAATCCTGATACGCATATGATGTGTAAACACTCCCTTGATCAGAATGTACAATGACTTCCTGCGGATTTCCACGAGCTATCAATGCCTCTTTAAGCGTATCTATTACCAACGGTGTCTGTTGATGATTGTAGAGCTTATAAGCGACAATTTCATTATTATATAAATCCATGATCGTCGAAAGATATAAAGTGACGCTACCATATTGAATATACGTAATATCTGTTACCCATTTTTCATTCGGTTTACTAGCTGTAAAGTTACGATTCAATAAATTTGGGGCAATTACTACTGACTCTCCTTGTGATTTCCATTTTCGTTTTTGCTTCACTTTGCATTGAAGATTATACTTCTGCATGGTTTTCTGGACCGTATTGCGGTCTAATTCAATTCCATATTCTCTTTTCAATAACGCCTTAATTTTACGATGACCATTGCGGTATTTCGTTTTCTTGCATAGTTCGATGATTGCTTCTTCTGCTTTGGTTCGAACGTATTCTACACCTTCTGCTAACCAACGATAAAAGGTGGATCGAGGCACCTGAAGGGCTGACAGAATTGCCGTTACTGTATATTTTTTTCGATACTTTTCCACGATTTGAAGAACTAGCTGTTTTTCAACTCCTTTACCATTTCCATATACTTTTTTAGAATCTCATTCTCCATTTTCAAATGGTTCATTTGTGTATCTTTCTTCTCTTCTTCACTCTTAAATTCAGGTCCATGCCCAAATGAATATTGCTTCCCGATCGGTTGATCGAAACGATGAATTTCATTCGCTCTATACCATCTCATCCATGTCTCAATTTGAGATTTATTCTTAATTCCGTATTTCTCCATAATTTCTTTCGTCGTAAGATGACCGCTCATTTTATCTTTCACGACTGCCCATTTAATTTCACTTGAATACACGTTTTTGCCCATGCAAAAACACCTCCGATTTAAGTACTTGTTTTAAGTGTACCACTATCGAAGGTGTTTTATATTGTCTCATTATTTTAGGTTAGTCCAGGGCATATGACCCCTACGCTTTTTTTCTTTAAGAATATAATAGATTTAACGATTTAAAAAGTGTTGCAACATCTACACTCTAGAGCAAAGCTGTGAGTACGAATTATTTTGAGCTATCCGTTGTACCAGCATCTTTAGTAGTGTCAGCATTTGTTTCTTTTGGAGTATCCGCAGATTTTAAAATGCTGTCAAGTGCTGTTTTTAAGTCTTCATCTTTAATCTTGATATCAGCGTCTTTCATCATTTTTGCTACTTTTGGTAATAGCGTTGATTTATCCGCTTTTTCAAGTTTCAATTTTTTCTCAAGTTCAGCTTTTTTATCTTCAAATGATTCTTTAATCGTGCGTGTATCAGTTACTTCAATAATATGATAACCATATTCAGTTTTTACTGGATCACTAAATACGTTTTTCTTTAACTTAAATGCTACATCTTCGAATTCTGGAACCATTTGTCCTTTAGCAAACCAACCTAATTCCCCACCAGTTGATTGAGCTGCTTCTTCCGTCGAATATTTCTTTGCAACTTCTGCAAAGTCTTTACCTGATTCAAGCTCAGCTTTCACTTTTTTAGCTGTTGCTTCATCTTTTACTAAAACGTGACGGGCATTAATTTCAGTTTTAATCTTATCATATGCAGCTTTCACTTCATCATCTGATACTTTAATATCTTCAGTTAAAGCTTTTTCTTGCAATAAGTTAAGTTTTAAATATTTTTTGTAAGATTCTTCTGTATAGCCTTGTTGTGCAATCATAGCTTCGAAGTTGTCGCCTAATTTCTCTTTATCAGCTTTTAATTCTGCATCCACTTCTTCTTTGGACACTTTATACTTCGAGTCAAGTACCTTTTCAATCATTAGAAGTTGAAATGCTTGATCACCAATCGATGATTTCATTTCTTGATATAAGTCATTTTGCGTGATGTCTCCAACTTTAGAGGTAGCAATTATGTCACTGCTATTTGCAGAATTACTACATGCTCCTAAAGCAAGAACCGATGCTGCAAGTGTGAATGTTAATACTGTTTTTTTCATGAAATTCTCTCCTAACTTCTTCGTGCTGCAGTAGTTACTATAACATAAACGAAATAAAAATAAAAATGGTTCCCATTCATATGCCTACCGAGTTTTTAAAATAACGCATAGGATACATTGAAAAGGAGGTGTTTTAAATGGGTGGAGCATATGGCGGCGGCGGCGGTTACGGAGCTAACGGTTTTGCATTGTTGGTAGTACTATTTATTTTACTAGTCATAGTAGGAGCAGCATTTATCTACTAACGAAGGGACGGACTAAGATCGTGCACACGATCTTGGTTCCTCTTTTCCTCCAGATATGAACCAAAAGAAATGACCCATCATCATCTACATGACTTGGGTCAATTTTTTCTCTTAGGCAAATAGAATATAAATTTTTCTACATCATAGGTTTCCAAAACTCCGAGCGACTTCTGCTTTTCTTATACTGTATAAAATAATTCCACATAGAAACTAACAAGAAGAATCGTAATTAATATGTTAATTGTACGAAAAATCTTAGGATGTTTTTCTTCTGGAATTTCTTTTGACATTACTAATGCATATGTCATTCGATTAATTTGTAGCAAATAAAATGCTGAGAATAGAATCATCGTAAATATAATCATGTCTAGACTCCCTTCATATACTAGTAAGCATATCAAAGAAGTAATATAGTTTACAAGTAGTATATATTGTTAAGGATGAGTTGGAGCGATTAATATTTCATAACCCGCATCTGTTTCTTCAATAAGTGCCTGTTTTGGTGACTTACTTAAATTTTTCACATAGATTAAGTCTATTAAACAAATTCCACAATGATAAGCTAACAAGATTGTAAAGTAATGAGCAAATATAGGTGCTAATATTGCTGCGGTAACAAGGGCTATATTGATAAAAATAAATGGAGCCAATAATGAAAAAACAAATCTATTTTTATTAATTGGTTCAATTACACGCAATTGGAAGATAGGCAAAATACCATATCTTTTCTCCGTTATAAATCTTACTTTATCTCTGTATCGAAAAAGTGGGATAAAGTGTATTAATTTATGAAGTGGATAAATACATAAAAATGATAAAACAAATATCCAAAAATAATCGTCTGATTTAGTTGTATTATTGATAATTCCTAATAGAGCATATACGAATGAAAAAACGATAATTACAAGAAGAGAGGACAAAAGAAATAATCGGTCCAAACCGTATTGTTTTTTTACATTAATTGTTTTCCAGCAGTGCAAGTGTAAGCATCTCCTATACGTTGTTGGGTATCTATCAGATACATACAATACGATGTTTGCAAGGAAAAAGCAATACATAAAATATTAAAAAATGAGAGAGTGCTTTCAATTCACTGAGAATCCTCGTTTTTCGCAAATGTTTCATCAATATTTTTAATGGAACGTTCAAATATTTCCATAAAGTCGTCACCATAAATATTTCGAATGACTGCCATCACGTCTAAAAATTCTGGAAATTTACCGTATAGCTCCTTCATTGGAACAGAACCCTCAATCACTGAATGAGGTGTGTCATGATAGTTTTCATACATATCTTCCAACAGTAGTTTTCCTTTAGCAGTTACATTTACGTAAGTGTTGCGTTTATCAGATTCTCTTTTAGAAAAAGAAAGCAACCCACGGTCCTCTAGTTTTTTTGAAAAATTAAATGCAGTAGAAACATGCATAACTCCGAACTTTGCAATTTCAGAAATGGTTGCACCCTCTAAATGATAAGATATCCATAAAATATGATGTTCATTAATATTCAAGTCATAAGGTTTTATCCATACTTGCCAATCCTTTTCTACTGCTTTCCATAGCGCTTTTGAAAGCTGCGCAATACGCTGACTATACAGCATGGCTTCTTTCATCGTATAGGATCGTTCTGACATGTTTATCCCTTCTTTCCGCATTATTTTCTTTCGAATATTATAGCAAGAAAGTAAGTAAGTTGAAACAGAATAAAAAATGTTATTCATTACTTAATAAAAAAAGAGGTAATGCATTAATCAAGATCGACTAAGTGCATACCTCTTTTTTCTTATGGTTTAGGTAATGTTTTTTCTAATTCTTCTAGTGCTTGCTGAATAGAATTGATTTCCGATTGCAGTTGTTGTTGAATCGGAGCGGTTTCACTTTTCCATTGAGCAATACTTATTTTCAAATCATCGATAGTAGCAGGAACTACTTCTTTTGATTCCTTACTTAATAGACTAATGGAGCTTTTAAGACTTTGTAAGTGTGATTTAACATCGGATAACTTGTCCTTCACATCAAGGGAAGTAGACTTTATAGATGATCGAAGTTCGCCACCGGATTGTGGAGTGGAAAGAAGTACCGTAGTCGCCCCTACTAGTGCCCCTGTTGCAATTCCAAATAAGAAATGTGTTGCTTTCATTTTATTCACCCCTTGTTTAAATGTATTATTCCTTTCCTTGTCCTAATTAAAACATAATTTTCTAGACAAAAAAAGCTTTCCTTCGAAAAGGAAAGCAAGTATTTTAAACAGTAATAGCTGTTTCAAATTTCGTTCTTTTTATTATCTTTCCGATAATTGGATAGATGATGAAGAATGCTACTGCATTAATAGCGATGGCTGGAAGAACTACTGCAACTAAAAGGCCGACAAAAGGTATATCTGCGCCAATTAAGAAAATCGCACTTGATAAGAAAACTGTGCCAGAAACCAATGTACCCACACATGTTAGAATAATAGCTACTGCTAATTTATTTGCAACTGTGTGAAGTAACACTACCAATCCGAAGAAAACAAATGCAGTGACAAATTTATCAATGATATTTGGAACAAATCCTCCAGGGAATGTAGAAAACAAGCCAGATATAACACCTGTAGAAATCCCAAGTAAAAATACACTTTTCACATTAGGAAATAATAATATTCCGATAAACATCATTGTTAACATAAAGTCTGGTTTCATCCCACCATTAAATCCTGGGATTACAATATAAAGTACTGCACCGACACCGATCAGTAGTGACATTAAAACTAAATTTTTTGTATTCAATTCTCATCTCTCCTCAGCTATTTTTTTGTGAGATTCCTCTAACGTATCCTCTTGATCGTTAGCAAGAAACTTATCTATGATTGTATGTCTTTTTTTATATAAAAGCAACCACTAATTATTTAACTTTTCAAACAAATCTTTTGCTAGCGCTTGAATAGTTTCAGGTGTGAACATTTTCTCTTTTGTATTCCAAGTTGCACGGAAGCCATCTGTTTGATCGTATCGAGGAATGAAGTGTAAATGAAAATGGAAAACGCTTTGTCCAGCAGGAGCTCCATTATTATTTAAAAGGTTCATTCCAACAGGTCCATATGCTTCTTTTAATGCCGATGCAATTTTAGGAACAACTTTAAATAAATTACTTGCTTCCTCTTCTGATAAATCATATACATTTTCTTTATGATTTTTTGGAATAACGAGCGCATGTCCTTTTGTGAGGGGCATGATATCCATAAAAGCATATACATGCTCATCCTCATAAATTTTTGCACTTGGAATGGAACCATCAATTATTTTACAGAAAATACATTCACTCATGTGAAAACCTCCTATTCATTGTTACGAAAAGTTTAACATATAATAGGACATGTTTGTTTATTGAAAGAAGATTTTTCCTACTAGATTTGGTAAACTATTAAGAAGAGATGAGGTGCAGAAATGACAGTATTAGAAGTAAATAATGTAACAGGTGGCTATACGAGAAAACCAGTATTGCATGATCTAACTTTTTCGATAGGTAAAGGAGAATTAGTTGGGTTAATTGGATTGAATGGCGCAGGTAAGAGTACTACAATCAAGCATATTATTGGAACGATGAACGCAACACAAGGAGAAATTCGTTTAAATGGAAAAACAATGAAAGAAGACCCTGCAATCTATCGTTCTTCTTTTTCATATATTCCAGAAACTCCTGTTTTATATGATGAACTAACGTTGATGGAGCATCTACAACTTACAGCAATGGCATACAACTTAGATTCGTCTGTTTTTGAAGCACGAAAAGAATCTCTTTTAAAAGAGTTTCGAATGGAAAAGAGATTGAACTGGTTTCCAGCCCATTTTTCAAAAGGTATGCGACAAAAAGTAATGATAATGTGTGCTTTTTTAGTTAATCCTTCCTTATATATTATCGATGAGCCATTTGTTGGTTTAGATCCACTTGGTATTCAGTCACTACTCGACCAAATGAAAACGAGAAAAGAAGAAGGGGCATCTATACTGATGTCGACTCATATTCTATCTACTGCAGAAAAGTTTTGTGATCGAATTCTACTTTTACACAACGGAAAAATTAGGGCACAAGGAACGATGGATGATTTGCGGGCTGTATTTCATATGCCACATGCAACTTTGGATGATTTATATATTGAAATGACAAAGGAACAACAAGATGAAAAACTTGCGTGAAGTATGGAATATACGTTTCGTTTTTTATATAAATGAGTTGCAGAAATACTTAAAGTATATTATTTCTGGTCATATTGCGATTGTGCTTGTATTCGCTATAGGAGCAGGTGGATATGCATATAGTGAATGGCTTAAAACAGCGCCATCTGATTTTCCGGCTTTCTTACTTGTTGCCTTCTTATTAAGTTTATTTTTAATGATTAGTCCTCCTGTAACGTTAATGAAACATGCAGATGGAGTCTATTTTCTACCATTAGAAATAAAGCTGAACGAGTATTTTAAGCTTGCTTTAAGGTGGACATACTTTTCTAGTGTCTTTGTTTCGTTAGCAGTTTTTGTTGTTTCTATTCCACTACTAACTAAAATCGGCAGCATGTCAAAAAAGGAGATATTTATTCTCTTTTTAGTTGTGCTAGTGTTGAAAGTTTGGAACATATTTGTTGAATTTAACTATCGTTGGGCAGCGAATGGGAAATATGTATGGATGGACCGTTTCGTACGTTTTCTTTTATTAATGGCAGCGTTGTACTTCCTAATGAGTGGTTATTATACTATAGCAATAGGGATTGCGATTATAGGATTGGTTTACCTTATTGTTTGGCAAAAGAAAAAGAAAGATATGCCTTTTCCCTTCGATCATTTTATAGAAGTAGAACAGTCGCGTATGATGCGATTTTATCGATTTGCTAATTACTTCACAGATGTTCCACATATAAGAGGCAAGAAGAAAAGAAGAAAATGGCTAGATGCTTTTTATGCGTTTGCACCATATGCGCAAAAGAATGCTCAATTTTATTTAATACTGCGTACGTTTATACGAACAGATGATTATTTTTATTTATGGGTTAGACTAACTTTTTTATCTACTCTAGGGGCAATCTTCATTCCATTTCCTGTCGTAGCGATTATTTTTACAAGTGCTCTTTCATTTGCGACGGTTATCCAGTTGAAACATGCGCTTCTCTCCGGTCATGAATTCCGAATGGATTTGTTATTTCCGATCGACCCGGATGCTAGAAAGCTAGCTGTAAATAAATTGCTTCGCATCATTCAATTTGTACAAGCACTATTTGTTTTACTAGGAATACTGATTCAAGGGGAATATACACTTCTCAAGATGCTTGTACCAGTAGCGGTATATGTAGTATCCGAACTTACACTTCGCATGAGTAAAAAATAAGAAAAAGGCTGTCAGCGTTTGACAGCCTTTTTCTTATTTTTGTGTTTGGTATTTCATAGCCGCGGTACCTAATGTTTTCGCAGCAATAAGCATTGCACGTTCATCAAAGTCAAACTTTGGACTGTGATGTGGGTAAACTTCTCCTTCTGGCATTGCACCTGTGAAGAAAAATGTTCCCGGAATTTTCTCCATGTAGTAGCCAAAATCTTCTCCAATCATATGAAGAATCGATTCTTCTACTTTCTCTACACCTGGGACTTCTTTTGCAACTATCTCTAGAAAATCTGTTTCCGTTTGATGGTTGATAACTGGTGGATACCCTCTGTCATAAGTGAATGCATAGGTACAATCAGCTGTCATACAAGTACCTTTAATTACTCGTTCTAGTTCATGTTCCATTAAATTACGAATTTCTGGATTAAAAGTTCGTACCGTTCCTGAAAGTTTTGCAGAATCTGCAATGATATTAAAAGCATTTTCGGCTACAAATGATCCAACAGAAAGAACTGCGGCTTCGGTTGGATTGACTCTTCTTGAAACTAATTGTTGCAAGTTTACAACTAACTGAGAAGCGATTACGATTGCATCTTTTGATTGATGAGGATTAGCTCCGTGTCCACCTCTACCTTGAATGACTATTTCAAATCGATCAGCCGCAGCCATGATAGCACCGGATTTATATTCAATTGTGCCAAGAGGAGTTAATGACCATAAATGAGTACCGAAAATAACGTCCACACCTTCTAAACACCCCGCATCAATCATTGGTTTAGCTCCACCAGGTGCATATTCTTCCGCATGTTGATGGATAAAAACATATTCTCCTGTTAGCTGCTCTTTTAATTCATTTATCGTGCGTGCAAGAATAAGAAGTGCTGCGGTATGCCCATCATGTCCACATGCATGCATGACACCAGCTACTGTAGATTTATATTCTACATCTTTTTCATCTTGGATTGGTAGTGCATCAAAGTCTGCACGAAGCGCCACTGTTTTACCAGGTAAAGATCCTTTAATTCTTGCAACCACACCATTTCCGCCAACGTTTGCTTGAAAAGGAATCGCTAAATCTGTATAAAAGTCTTGAATATACTTCGCCGTTTTTGTTTCTTGAAACGAAACTTCTGGGTGCATATGTAAATAACGACGAATTGCAACCATATCCTTAAAAGAATTCTCCAGTTTTTCTATGAAAGCTAATGTCATATGTTATGCCCTCCTGTAATTGCTTTTTACTAGATTATAGCAGAAAAAAAGAAGCCTTATTATCTAGGCTTCATCTGTAGTAGATTTATATGTAGCAACGTAAGGCGCGCTTGTAAAGATATGTTGTTTATCAGCGACATGGTCAAAATTCAATGATACTGATTTTTCCCATACTTCAAAGCTGCTCGGACCAGACCACTCTGTTAAAATAATATACGTATCAGATTTAATTGGTTTTAATACACGAAGTGCTATAAAACCGGGTTCTTTTTCAACAGTACTAGTTAGTTTGGTATACTGAAATTCGAATATAGGACGACCTTCATCCGAGACAGGAATATGTTGCAATACGAAATAGCCTTTTTCAGAAAAGTTCCCATACGATTCAAGTACTTCGTATTCCCGAGGTACTTGAAAAAAAGACTTGCCAGTTGTTTCGTGAATTAGAATCGAATTACCTACACCATGTAGAAGAAATAATTCCTCATTTACGTGTTTCTTTTTAATTGTTTCCATAAATTCAGGAGTACCTGATGTCATGTATATGTTCATTTAAATTCCTCCTATCATCGTTAATATTACTTTTCCCATTAAAGTCAATTTAAAAACCCTTTCTTCGAATAAAGACTGGAAATACAGGACAAATTTATGACAATTACACTATATACCTATACAATAGGAATAAGAACGTCTATAGTGAAAACGTATATTTGAATATAACCGTTATTTAGAAGAAAGGCAGGAAATGATAATGACAACTTTTAACGATACATTACTACGTGCAGCTCGTGGAGAAGCCGTAGATCACACACCAGTATGGTACATGAGGCAAGCAGGTCGTTCGCAACCAGAGTATAGAAAAATTAAAGAAAAATACTCATTAGAACAAATTACGCATGAACCGGAGCTTTGTGCTTATGTAACACGCCTTCCAGTAGAGAATTACAATGTAGATGCAGCAATCTTATATAAAGATATCGTAACACCTTTACCAGGTATTGGGGTAGATGTAAAAATAAAAGCGGGTGTTGGCCCAGTCATTTCGAATCCAATTCGTACAGTACAAGATGTATATAATCTTGGCGATTTATCACCAGAAGATGACGTACCTTTTGTGTTAGAAACGATTAAATTGCTAACGACTGAACAATTAAACGTTCCATTAATCGGATTTGCAGGGGCACCGTTTACCCTCTCCAGTTATATGATTGAAGGCGGACCATCTAAAAGCTATAACAAAACAAAAGCCTTTATGGTATCAGAGCCTCAAGCATGGTTTGCGTTAATGGATAAACTTGCTGATATGATCATTGTCTATATAAAAGCACAAGTGAAAGCAGGAGCGAAAGCAATTCAAATTTTTGATTCATGGGTTGGAGCTTTAAATGTAGCAGATTATCGTATTTTTATTAAACCAGTAATGACTCGTATTTTCACGGAACTTCGTGAACTAGGTGTTCCACTTATTACGTTTGGTGTAGGAGCAAGTCATTTGGCTATGGAATGGAACGACCTACCAGTGGATGTAGTTGGACTCGATTGGCGTTTATCAATTGAAGAAGCCCGTGCGAAAGGGATTACGAAAACACTTCAAGGAAACCTCGATCCATCCTATTTGGTTGGGGATTGGGCTGAAATCGAGAAACGTGCAAAAGTAATTGTAGAGCAAGGGGTAGCGCAACCTGGACACATCTTTAATATTGGTCATGGCGTATTCCCAGAAGTTAATCCAGATACATTAAAACGTTTAACAGCATTTGTGCATGAATATAGTAAAGAACTTATTGCTGCAAAATCAAACTAGAGGTGATAATGATGAAAAAAACAATGGGATTATTAGTAATGGCTTATGGAACTCCGTACACAGAAGCAGATATTGAACGCTACTACACACATATTCGTCATGGTCGTAAACCAAGCGATGAACAACTAGCAGACTTAACTGGTCGTTACCAAGCAATCGGTGGAATTTCTCCACTTGCAAAAATTACTGAAAACCAAGCAAAAGGTCTTTGTGATCGTTTGAATGAAGTGCAGGATGAAATCGAATTTAAATTATATATTGGCTTAAAACATATTGAACCTTTCTTAGAAGATGCAGTTGCGGCAATGCATAAAGACGGTATTACAGAAGCAGTTTCTATGGTGTTAGCACCTCATTTTTCTACATTCTCTGTTAAATCATATAATGGACGAATCAAAGAAGAAGCGGAGAAACTAGGTAACTTAACGATTACTTCAGTAGAGAGTTGGTACAAGGAGCCCAAATTCATCCAATACTGGACAGAAAAAGTACGCGATGCTTTTGCAGGAATGTCTGAAGCAGAGCGCGAGAAAGCATGTTTAATCGTTTCTGCCCACTCACTCCCTGAAAAAATTAAAGAATTGGGAGATCCTTACCCAGACCAATTAAAAGAAACAGCTGATTTAATTGCGCAAGCAGCAGGCGTTAAAAATTATGCAGTAGGCTGGCAAAGTGCTGGACAAACTCCAGAACCTTGGATTGGCCCAGATGTGCAAGATTTAACACGAGAATTATATGAAGAAAAAGGATTTAATACATTTATATATACTCCAGTTGGATTCGTAGCAGAACATTTAGAAGTACTGTACGATAACGACTATGAATGTAAAGTTGTCTGTGATGAAATTGGTGCAACCTATATCCGTCCAGCAATGCCAAATGATCAACCTCTCTTCGTCGATGCAATGGCAGACGTTGTGTTAAAACATCTTCGTGCATAAACTAAATGGAAAAACCTCTAGCGTATCCCGCTAGAGGTTTTTAGCTTAAAGAAACTAGGAACCTCAGAAAATATCGGAGTATCTCAGAAAATCCCGAGTGTATCTCGGAAAATCATCGATTATTTCAGAAAACGCGGAGTATCTCAGAAAATCATAGAGTATCTCATAAAATCTCGAAGAATCTCAGAAAATCATAGAGTATCTCAGAAAATCTCGAAGTATCTCAGAAAATCATAGAGTATCTCATAAAATCTCAAAGTATCTCAGAAAACGCGGAGTATCTCACAAAATCTCGAAGTATCTCGGAAAATCTCGGAGTATCTCATAAAATCTCAAAGTATCTCAGAAAACGCGGAGTATCTCACAAAATCTCGAAGTATCTCGGAAAATCTCGGAGTATCTCAGAAAATCCCGAGTGTATCTCATAAAATCATGGAGTATCTCATAAAATCTCGAAGTATCTCAGAAAACGCGGAGTATCTCACAAAATCTCGAAGTATCTCAGAAAATCCAGAGTGTATGTCAGAAAACCTCTATATTCTTTCTATAAGCACTCTTTCTGGCATTATTTACGTTAATTAAATTGCATTTTTTAAGCATATAGTATGCTTCATGTGTCGAGGAAAAACCGAAGAATTCCTTGCATTCGATGGTAGTAATGGAATCTTTGACTAAGATAAAATAATCATTGATATTATGCGTTATCGGGTTTCTGTCATTGGATTCACATTTTGTGCACTTCCATGTTTTATTGGAAATCTTATATAAAATATTGCCGCAGAGATTGCATAAAAGGCCTTTGATAAGGGACTCGGGGGAAATTCTCCATCTGTCGCAAAGGGATTTTCGCTGCATCTCATGTTGCTTTAATTGAATTCTCCTAATTAGATCATTAAATTGAGAAGTATCTATCCTATCTTCTTTTTGATTCAATTGATGAATATAAGTGGAGAGATTCTTTCTGAAGAAAATAGGCTCGTCCATTGGAACATTTTCTAATATTACTCGGTTGGAAGAAAAAACGATTGCCTTAAAAATTGGTAGTGGAAGTCGCAGTTGTTCAAGTGCTTGTATATGTCTATTGATCTGGGAAATTGGACATTCAAAAGGAGTTTTTACCCCGTCGAGGGTTCGGATAGTTTGTCCATTGTGCTTTTGGAAGGTAATGGTTCCAACTATATTTTTTACTTCAATAACGAGTAGATACTTTTTAGTAATAATTAGAGTATCCATCTGAATGTAGAGATGGTTATGAATTTTCAAGTGGACATCTGTTAAAATGCAAGAATGGGGAGGAAAGATTAATTCTAACAAAGTGTTATCTACTAATTTTTCACCAAAATAGCCAGCCTCTATTTGATGGAACTTTTTTTCTACCTCCTTTTTACTGGAATGGGATGGTTCTAGTCGCAAGAGTAATCGACTAAGTTCTATATAGGATTGGGGAAAATTTCGCAAGATAATTTGTATCACCACCTTTCCGTCATTATAACAAGAGAGTTAATATTCTCCAAATCGAGATAATTTAATTTTGAATCGTTTTTTCCAATACGATCTTGTGGATTTCAAACTTTATTCACATATTTCGGATAGAATAGAAGAAAAGGAGGCGAATTTTTGAGAAAAATACTATGCTTATTATTTTTATGTGGAATTCTTGTAGGATGTTCAGATACCTCATTTAATCCCATTAATTCGTCTACTGATTTTGTAGCCAGTTTAAACACAATAGAACCATCTATTGATTTCATTTCAAACAAACATAAAATAATTCAGACCTGGAAATTGGAAGCAGCTTACACTGGCTTTACCCTTGTTTCTAAAGACTACATTTTCTTGTACGGATATTCATTGAATGAAGCAGTGCTTATTCAGCTTTCTACCGGGAAAAAAGTAGCAACGTATTCTATTCATGAAGGATCGTCCTTTGCATATGCGGTTGGAGATTCGATTTATGTGGCGAATGGAAAAGAAAATACAGTAACTTTATTGGACTTAAAAGGAAAAGAAGTTGAAAAAGCAGAAGCAGGAAGATATCCTATGTCAATGATTGCAGATGAAAAGTACTTGTATGTTATAAACTTCAAAGATACTTTCTTATCAGTCTTCACTTTAAAAGATTTGCAACTAGTGACTACATGGGATATTCCAACTTCTTCTCATGGACTTTATATGAATGGCAATGAGCTTTGGATAGGTGGACATGGTGCGGGAAGTCAACCAAACAAAGTCATTCGAAAATACAATTTGCAGAGTGGACAATTGCAAGGGGAAATAGAAGCCTCGATGATGCCCATTGGTTTTGCACAAGCATCGAATGGACAAATTTATGTGGTTAGTCATGGAAGTAACTATGTGCGTGAGTTTACAAAAGAAGGCGATTTGATGTCTTCTATTAAAGTAGGAGCAAATCCTTTTTCCATTAATACCTTCGATGATACGGTAGTTGTTGCTGGATATGATGATCATGACGTATATTTTTTACAAAATGGAAAGATAATTAATAAGGTTTCAGTTGGAAAAGGGCCATTTCAGCTAATTACGAGGGAGGCAAGTAAATGACAAACGTTTTAGTCGTAGATGATGAAAAGGATATGCGTAGACTAATCGAGATGCATTTGCGACAAGCTGGACTTCAAGTAATTCAGGCTGAAAATGGTTATGATGCAATTGAAATTGTCCAAAATAGAGTGATAGATCTTGTCCTTTTGGACGTCATGATGCCAGAAAAAGATGGTTTTACCGTTTGTAAAGAGATTCGTCAGTTTTCCGAAGTTCCGATTATTTTCTTAACGGCTCTTGATGCGAAAAGTGATTTAGTAAAAGGGCTTCAGATTGGTGGGGATGATTATGTTGTAAAACCTTTCACTGCCGTAGAGCTCACTGCAAGGATTAATGCCATTTTAAGAAGAACTGGATTTACAACGAATAATGTGACGATAACAAAAGGATTATTAGTAAATGAGATTATTGCTAGACAAGTAAAATTAGAAGATAAAAAGCTTGTGCTTACATTAAAGGAATATGAGCTTATCCATCTTTTTATGGAAAATGAAGGAAAGGTGTTTTCAAGGGAGCAGCTACTAGAACTTCTTTGGGGTCTTACCTATGAAGGTGGCACTAGAACAGTCGATACCCATATTAAGACTTTGCGTTTGAAACTCGGAGAAGTTGCTGGGAAATATATCGAAACTGTATGGGGCATAGGCTATCGTTTTGAGGTCAATCAATGAAAAAGTTATCCTTTAAAATTTGGATGCTCTTACTTGCCTTTATCACCATTACTATTGTTTTTTTAGTGATATTCTCTAACTTTCTTTATGAAGAACTTTATGTGCAGCATACCGAAACTTCTATGAAAGAAGTTGCGAAAAATATCCAGCGTACATATAGTGGCGGGGTTGTCACAGATGATTTTATCAAACAAACGGAAGCATATAATCGGTTTTCCAATATTGAAGTTTTTACCGTACGAAATCCGCGAGAACTAAGTGCATGTATTCCATTTGATATTGACTATGATAGTTTAATCGGTGCAGATGAACGTGCGAAGTTAATAGCAGGGAACTCAGTTACTAAGCGAGGATTTGAGAGTCGCTTTGACCGAGAAGTTGTGTCGGTTATCTATCCCCTTGTGGATGAAAATCGATTAGAAGGAATCATTTATTTGTATGTACCATTAACGAAAATAACGGAACTAGCATCCAATGATGTTTTCTTTTTAATAGGAATCGTCTCTTTATTATTAATCGCCATGGCGTTTATTAGTTTAAAAAGTTTACAAAGAGTGCTGACTCCTTTGGCGAAACTAAAAGAAGCAGCTATTTCAATGGCTAATGGAAACTATGATACGAGGGTTGAAGTAAAATCGCAGGATGAAGTGGGAGAGCTTGCACAAACGTTTAACCAAATGGCTGCTTCCATTCAAGAAGAGGATGAAAAAAAACAAGACTTCCTTTCTATTGTATCCCATGAATTAAGAACGCCCATTAGTTATATTAAAGGGTATGGAGAAGCATTCGAACAAAACTTAGTAAGTGAAGACCAAAAAGAAGAGATTTATCATCTCATTGTGAGAGAAGCAAATCGGATGCAAAAGCTGACAAATGATTTGCTGACTGTTTCAAGAACTGAAGGTATAGAAAGTGTAGAGATTTCCCCACTCATCGTTGCGGAGTCCATTCGAGAAGTAATCCACCTTGAACGCTCCAATATAGAAGGAAAGAAATTGAAATTTTCCATTGATGTGGATGAAGAACTTATATTAGCTGCAGATGAACAAATGACGAAGCGAGTTCTGATTAATATAATGGAAAATGCTATTCGATATTCGCCTGTAGGAGCGACTATTTTTATTACAAATACGAATAATACTATTACGATAAAGGATGAAGGATGCGGGATTGAGGCAGAGCATTTAACCCATATTACAGAGCGCTTTTATCGAGTAAATAAAGCGAGAAGCCGTTCAGACGGAGGAACTGGTTTAGGACTTTCAATCGCTTCGCAACTAATCTCGATGCAAAAAGGAAAACTAGCTTTTACAAGTGAAGTAGGAAAAGGAACGACAGTACACATTACATTACCTATTTGGGAGGATTCATTCATATGAAAAAAATATTAACCGTTTTAGCATTAACAACATTAACTTTAGCGGGTTGCGGCGGGAAAGAAGCAACAACGCATGATTCGCACTCACATAATGAAGGAACGCTTGAAGAAGTAGTAGTCAATATTCAAACGCCAGAAACATTGCCTGTGGGTCAGGAAGTTGCATTATCTGCAAAAGTGACACAAGGTGATAAAGCAGTAGACGATGCAGACCAAGTGGAATTCGAGGTGTGGGAGTCTGGAATGCGTGAGCACGGTACCATGTTAGAAGGTAAATTAACAAAAGACGGTGTATATGAAGCAAATTATACTTTTGATCATGATGGTATTTACTATATGTTTGCTCACACAAACGCGCGCGGATTACATGTAATGCCAAAACAAGAACTAAAAGTCGGCAATCCTGATATGAGCAAAGTAATGCCTGACGAAAGTGATGATTCTATGGGTGATATGCATCACAAATAAATACTTGCACATAAAATAAAATAAGCGTATTATAATGACTAGATGACTGTAATGGTTTTCTGGTCATTTTTATTTTAGGAGATGAGCAATAGTGGACCGTAGACAGGAAATAATTCTAGCTGCTACAAAATCCTTTTCTCTATTTGGTTTCAAAGCAACTACCATGGACCAAATTGCTAAAATCGCGAATGTTGGAAAAGGTACTATTTATACTTTTTTTGAAAACAAAGATATCCTTTTTCAAGAAATTGTACTTCGAATGATAAATGAAATGAAAACGGAAGCGCAGAATGTCTTGAAAGAGGAAGCCTCGTTTCAAGAAAATGCTCATCATGCACTAATGAAGATGTTGGAATTCCGTGAAACACATCAGCTATTTGCGAAAATAATTGCTGAAGAGAAGGAGTTGCGAACTCCTGCAGTACAGCAAGTTTTGAAACAAATTGAACAAGAGATCGTTTCATTTATTCAAACGAAAATGGAAAAGGCAATTGGAAAAGGTGAAATTAGTAATGTGAATAGTGAACTTGTCGCGTATCTACTATTTAAAGCTTACTTAGCATTTGTTGTAGATTGGGATTTGACACATAAAGAACCTCTTTCTGAGGAGTGTATTGCTAATTTGTTTCAGGACACTATTTTTCGTAGTCTCTTAACTTGAGACTTCTTTTTTTGAATCAAAATGACTGAATGAGTAATTTAGTCACATAGTATTAGGAGGAATATAAATGATTAAATCAGAATGGAAGAGTATTTTTAAAGATAAAAAAATGCTGATTTCAATTATTGCAGTTTTATTTATTCCAGTTTTGTACGCAGTAGTGTATTTATGGGCTTTTTGGGACCCATATTCAAACTTAAATAATTTACCTGTAGCAATTGTCAATTCAGATAAGGGTGCTGAGTTAGATGGTAAACAACTTGTACTGGGGAAGGAATTGACTGACAAATTAGAGGAAAGCGACCAATTCGATTTTGTTTCAGTGAACAAAGAAGAAGCGGAAAAAGGTTTATTAAACCGAGACTATTATTTATTAATTGAAATACCGGAAAATTTTTCTCAGCATGCAACTACTTTATTAGATGATCACCCACAAAAAATGGTGATCACATATAAGCCAAATGAGGGGAACAACTTCCTTTCCTCCCAAATTGGAGCAACAGCGATGGAACGCATTCGTACTCAGGTGAATGAAGAAGTTACTACAACATATGCTGAGCAACTTTTCGATTCAATTACAAAAATGGGGAACGGCTTTTCAGATGCATCAGATGGTGCAGGGAAATTAAAAGATGGTGCATCTCAAGTTAATAATGGTGCAAGTGATTTGAAAGGATATTTAGAGCAATTGGCGAGTAGCACGATTGAGCTTCGTGAGGGAACAGGAAAAGTTGCAACAGGTATACAATCAGCAACAACTGGTTCGACTGAATTAAACGATGGTTTATCTAAACTTTCTAATGGTTCGTCCCAATTAACAGAAGGTGCTAGTCAAACAGCAACAGGAGCAGAATCACTAAAAACGGGTATTTCACAGTATACTGCGAGTGTAGCAAAATTGAATGAAAGCTATCAATTACTTAGTGAAAAAGACAAAGCGTTGATTGATTCATTAGCACAATTACAAACGAGTTCTTCTACATTAAATGGAAGTGCAGAACAATTATCAAAAGGTTCTTCCCAAGTAACATTGGGTATTCAAGCGCTATCTAAACAAATTGCGGAAATAAGCACAACACTTCCAGCGGAACAAGTTGCTGCCTTAACAGAAACATTGAAGCAATTAGAGAATGGAAGTACAACTGTAACGACGGGGTTAGAAAAACTAACGGATGGAACAAAGGCATTATCAAATGGTACAGCCCAAGTGCAAAACGGAGCAAAACAATTGAGTGCTGGATATGCGCAAGCAAGTCAAGGCGTTGCAAAACTAAATCAATCATCAGTTGCATTAGTAGAAGGTTCCACAAACTTAGCAACAGGCACAAATACGCTTGCTGAAAAAATGAAAGAGTTTAACACAGGAGTTAAGCAAGCATATGCAGGTTCAAATAGCTTGGTTAATGGTTTAAATCAGTTGAAATCAGGTTCTTCTCAATTACAACAAGGAACAGGAACACTAGCTGAAAAATCTGGAGAAATTGCTGATGGTTCAACGAAATTAGCGGATGGAACGAAAGCATTAGTAGACGGAACGAATACATTACAATCGAGTTTACAAGATGCAAGTAGCGAAGCTGGAAAAGTAAGCGCGAATGACGCAACTTATGACATGGTAGCCTCTCCAGTAGATGTGAATAAGGAAGAAATAAATGCCGTACCGAACTATGGAACTGGCTTAACTCCTTACTTCTTATCACTCGGTTTATTTGTAGGGGCATTAATAATATCCGTTGTATTCCCATTAGTACAAACAGCTGTTAAACCGAGAAGTGGAGCAAAATGGTTTACAAGCAAAACAATAGTGCTAGCTGTTGTAGGAATTCTACAATCTCTAATCTTAGTAGCAATTGCATTATTTGCACTTAAATTAGAAACACAGAGCGTTGGTATGCTCATCCTTACTGCGATTATTACAAGTTTTACGTACTTAGCGATCGTACAGCTACTTGTATCGGTTTTAGATAATCCAGGAAGATTTGTCGCTATTCTAATATTAATTTTACAACTATCAACAAGTGCAGGAACATTTCCATTAGAATTGATTCCACACCAATTACAAATTTTCAATAAGTTATTACCGATGGGGTATTCGATTCAAAGTTTCAGAGCGGCAATATCAACAGGAGATGTAAGCTATTACTGGTATAACAATAGTGTGCTAATAGGGTTTATGCTTGTTTGTTTGGCATTAACATTTGGATATTTTCTATTATTGTTCAAAAAACGTTATTCTAAGCAATCAGCAAAAGCTTAAATACGAAGAACGCCTATCTCATGAAAGGATGAGATAGGCGTTTTAGACTGTTGACAAACTCAATAAAAAAGAGTTTTTCTACAGTCATTTTTCTATAAAATAGAAAGTAAGAAAAATCGAGGACGGAAAAAGACACTCGCTTTCCGCGGACGAACCATCGAGCCTCCTCCTTCGCTATGCATCGTGCGGGGTCTCGCTAGTCCGTTCTTCCGCAGGAGTCTCGCATCATTTTCCTCTTTCTACTTATCAAGGATTATACTGCGATGATGTCAAATCATCTACAGAATGAGAGGGAAAATGAATAAAAAATCAAAAGGTTAAAGAATTTTGACATTCACCAAACCCTTTGACCTCAATCTGGAACGCCTATCTCATGAAAGGATGAGATAGGCGTTTTTAATAAAGGCTATGTTAAAGGAAAAGGTTGATTTATCGTAAAATGCATGGTGACGCCTACCCTACATCTGATTAAATTAGTCTAACCAAAAATGGATATTTATGTTAAAATTAGAATAAGTTTGTGAAGGTTTACACTTAAACTAACGCCGCAGGTTAGTTGAAGAAGGATTCTCTGATAAAAGGAGTATTTTGTTTGTTATATTGGATCTATGAGGGAATATAGCGAAGTATTTACTCCATCCTAAATAAGCACATTAATCCTGTGATTAATGTGCTTATTTAGTTATGGGATGGTGGTATTTTGAGTTTCATAAAAAAAGTCTCTTGTTTGTTAGTTATTTTTTTAGTTTTTGTAAATTTGATTGGTCGTGAAACAATCGCTTCAGAGGGTGAACTTGCGCTTAAAGAAGCGATTGATATTGGATTTCAGCGAGCGAAAGAATGGAATGCAAACGCAACACTTACCAGTGTAAATACTGTGGATGAAACGATGGGTGGCTCGAGAGGAGAAACAGGGAAACGCTTTAATTGGTTTATGCAATTTATGGCTTTAGGTACAGATGAACATTTACTAATTGGTATCTCAGAAAAGAAAATTACCGTGTTTGAATCGTTCAAGCAATCTCAGGTTCCTACAATTCAATACGATGAGATCAAATTGGATAGCTCGGATGTTCTCCAACTTGCAAAGGATAAATATGGTCTAAAACAAGGAAAAGGTTGGGCAACAGGATATCATTTTACATTGGATAATATCGAGGGTACACCAATTTTAACAGTGATTGGAAATGATCGAGATAAACGATTTACTCGAATTTCATTCAATGCCAGAAACGGTGATATAGTCAGTGCCATTCATAAATTACCATACGGTGGAGGAATAATATCCAAACGTATTGATACCGAAAAGCTATCTAAAAAAGGGATGGCGATTACAGGGTTTGTCGCTGGAAACAAAAAATTAGTCGTATGGGGAGACAAAAAGCCAATCCAATTTAGTACAAGTAATCAACCTTTTATTGAATGGAGCGAGAACGGTGGAAAAAAATGGACTGCACTACGAGCTGATAATTATGTGACACACGCTTGGTTTGATAGGAATGATGAATTATATGCAGTTACGGAAAACGAAATATGGGTGGGTATTACATCCAAAAGTAAAGGAAGGAAAATTCTTTCATTAGACCACCCGATTGAGAACGTCGATTATTCCATCAACAATCATATAGCTGTGCTATCAAATGGAACTATTTATTATACAAGCAATCAAGGGGAAAGTTGGGAAAAAGCTATTGTTCCTAACCCATTTTATGTGATTCAAATATCGGATAATGGAGATTTGTTAGGACTCACAGAAGAAAGAAAGCTTTTACAAAAGATAAATGATGGATGGAACGAAATCACCATGCCGAATAGTAAGGATGTACCGTGGAATATGAAAGTGATTAGAAATAGGCTATTCATAACCACAGAGAGTGGAATTTGGACGCGAAATCTTCAAGAGGTAAATTGGAGAAAAATCAACGTGAATGAAGAGATAGTTCAATTCATTAAAAAAGGAGAGAAGTTATTGGGATATACCAATAGAGGTGAAGCTATCTATTCCATCAGTACGGAATATGAAAGCAAATCTGAAAAAGTGTTTGAAGCGAACGATACTATTATTTCGGATGTGGATATGATGGGAGATACGATATGGGTTGCCACAGTACCAAATTATTCATGGGAAGAAATTAAGACTCCGAAGAAACGCAAAAAATTTTAAGTGTATATCCATGAAAAAATTTTGTGAAACATTTCACTTAAACTACCATGAAAATTAATTTCTTCAAGAAAAGAAAAATGACAATACTAATGAAGACCCCTGCTTAATCGTTAAAAAAAGAGGAGAGCGTACATTAATAAGACTATTGTTTTAAGTGGACTACTAGTATTGACTCTTCTTACCATTTTCATTCTCTGTGGTGCAGCACTATTTTGTGCTGCATGGATGGCTAACGGGTGCTTTACTTCAAGAAGGAGTAAAGCCTTTTTTTCTTATTGAACTAACGGTGCAGGTTAGTTTAATAATGGAATGAGGAAAAATCCTGATGTTATTTACTATAAAGGATATATTACTAGCAATCGAATAGGAGTAATCAGCTTTGAATTATATTAGATTTTGTATTTATCAATTCATCTTATTTTCATCAATTTTTGTTATCAGCTTTTACCAAAATAAATACTTAGGTAAACCATTTACTTCTGTTGATTTAATAGCAATATGTATAAGTTTACTTATCGTAATAATCGTTTACCGAGTAGTAAATAAGATTTATAGACAATTCGAGAATATTAGGTTGCAAAATAAGATATTAATTTCAATACCAACTGTAATATTATCAATCCTGTTTCTTGGTTTACTGGAGCAATTGTTCGTTTTCTTATTCAACTAAAGGTGCAGTTTAGTTGAAGAAGGGGAATTTAAAACGCTTGGAGAAATAGATAGAATAAAAGGGGATGAAAACATGGAAAGAAAGTTTAGTAAGTTTTCCATTATATTAATTGTTGTTGGAATTTTTGTTGCATATATGGCATTCCCACCGATTAATATTGATATTTTTGGTTGGTGGGGAATATTCATTGGCTTTGGTATCTATCTGACAGGCTTAGTACTGGCTATCTGTGCTTTCTTTAAGAAAGAAAAAGGATTTATGAAGTATATCTCATTACTTTCCATTTCATTAGGCGTTTTATTTATTGCATTTCTCAATGCAATCGTTGGCAGTGTTTAACTGATTTTAAAACGTGTCAGTTTTCTTGAATATGGGGCGAACTTCTTCAACTAACGGGTGCTTTACTTCAAGAAGGAGTAAAGCCTTTTTTCTTATTGAACAAAAGCAGCAGATTAGTTTAATAAGATTCTTTAAATTAATACCTTGCAATATAGAGTAATATAAATTATATTGTAGTTAGGGAGTGAAAAATATGGAAATTAATAAAGAGGTTTTAAAAGGTCATATCGATACAATAATCCTTTCGTTATTAAGCAGTAGAGATATGTACGGATACGAAATAGCAAAATTGGTTCGTGATAAAAGCGATAGCCAATTTGAATTAAAAGAAGGCACATTATATTTATCTTTAAAACGGTTAGAGAAAAATGAGTGGATTGAATCTTACTGGGGAGATGAACAGGGGCCAGGGGGAAGAAGAAAGTATTATAAGCTGACGTCGATTGGTAAAGAAGGGTTTGAAGAAAAGCGTTTGGAATGGGAATTTGTAAAAAACATTATTGATTCGTTTTTGGAAGGGGGCAAAAAAATATGAAACAAATTGAAGCATTTGTTGATTCGGTTTATCGAAACGTAGGTGGTAATAAAGAAGAAATACAAGAATTAAAGGCAGAGATGAAGGGTCATTTGTTAGAGGCTGTTCATGAATTAAAAGCAGAAGGAAAGACAGAACAAGAAGCAATTGAAATTGCAATTGAACGATTTGGCGGAGAAAAAGAATTGCGTTCGGTTGTAGGACAATTATTTAAAGCACAAAAAATATTTTCGAAATGGGTACTTTATACAGCGATTGCATTTCTTTTAATTTCTACTATCATTTTTAGTATTGTAATCTCTATTGAAAAAAGTAATTTGAATCAAAGTAATCAGGTCGCTTCTCAAATTCTTAACAGTTTAGGCGATAATGAAAGAATACCAAAACAAATTGAAACTGATATTCAGGAAATTGTACAAAGTAGTGAAAGAATTACTGGAATTAGCATATACGATGATGAGAAGTTATTTTCTTCTACTTCTGATGAACACGTCGAACCAATATATAGTATTAGAGAAGAACTCTCTTTTAATATTTGGAATAATACAGGTTTTTTGACTTACAATGGATATGGTGAAAGTAATGAAATCTGGCATGTTAGTATTGAATCAAAAAGTTATGAAGGAACGGGTGTTATTTTACTTTTAGTAGGTATTGTTGTTTATTGGACATTGTTTACCATATGGGCAACTATTAACGCCTATCAGCATAGACGCTTAAATGTTGGATGGATTATTGTATTTGCTTTATTAAATATTTTAGGTTATTTTGTTTACCGATTGGTTGGAAATAGACGGTTATCAAAGACAAATAGTTGATTTCTTCTTCAACTGACGGGTGCATTTGTTGAATATTTGAATACCGAAATAATAAAGAAGTGCTTAGTTTTCCAATGAACTAAGCACTTCTTTACGTAAAAATTATTGTTATTTATGTCAGTCGTTGTGCTAATATTTTCCTGATTTGAGTGCGATTTCGGATATTTGTTGTTCCATCACTGTACTGAACAGGGTACATATTGATTAGGATGTGTTTTTTCTAAAACAAAAAGTCACCATTTGGTATCTTCAAGTGTGTTAGTAGTGAAAGGAGTTGAGGAATGTTGCAACAAGTAGTTTGGTCGGCTGAACTAGATGTAGAGCGAATTGTTGATACATATGGCAATATGCTATTTAGTATTTGTCTTGTTATTTTATGCAATGAGAAAGATGCAGAGGATGTGGTACAAGACACTTTTATTACTCATCTAACGAAATCTCCAACTTTTAACGATTCAGAACATGAGAAAGCATGGTTAATAACGATTGCCACGAATCGCTGCAAGAATATGAGAAGGTACAATATTATTCGTAAACATATAGATATCAATAATTTACAGCTATATTCTAAGAATGATAAAAACCATGGTTTACTCGACCATCTAATGAGATTGCCAACTAAACATAAAGTTGTATTGTTACTTCATTATGTGGAGGGTTATAAAGTCGATGAAATAGCGAAAATCCTTACCATTACTACGTCAGCAGTGAAAAAGCGGTTACAACGGGGAAGAGAGCTTCTTCGAGAAAGATATCGAAAGGAGAATGAATATGGACTTTGAGAAGATCAAAGATGCTGTGACTTCTATTGAAATGTCAAAAGCTATGGAAGATCGTGTGAAAGAGAATATAGGAAAGAAAAAATCGGTTCAAGTGAACGATAAAAGATGGATTTCGGTAGCATGTGCATTTGGAATCCTTTTATCTATTATGATAGTCATGCCATATCTTAATAAGAATGGAGAGCTCCAAGTTGCAAATTTTGCGATCACAGCTTATGCATTGAGTGATGATGGGACACAGTTTAATACACCTATTACATCAGAAAAAGCTACTATTGATTTAGCAACAGAAGATAGAGTAGGTATTATGAGTATAAGTGGTGATGGAGATAATTTAATTTTTACAGATGTTAGACTCAATGTAACTGGAGAACAGATCGACTCAATCACTTATACCTTAAGCGAAGGCAAGTTTATTGAGGATGTTACATTTACATCTAAAGAACATGTAGACAGTGAATGGTTAAGATCCGAAAAGATAAATTTCATTATTAGTGAGCCTGGTTCGGATGTATATCAGGGTATAAAGGAAGTAGGGAATACCTACACAGTTAACTATAATGAACAGGAAAAACATAAATATACTCTTGCAATTCCTCATGACGGCAATAAAGTAATAGGTGATGACATTATCATTAAAGTAAATGTAAAATATACAGATGGAAGTTCAGAACAACAAGATATCGTTGTAACTCAAGAATCAAATTCTATTTCATTAAAGCTTGAAGCTAATTACTCTCTATCTCAATCTTCTCCAAAGGAAAGTGAAGTAGTACCAACTGATGTTAATGAACTTCAAGAACTCCTTAAGAAAAAAGATGGATTGTTTGACCAAGTGAGATATGAGTTGAATGAAGCGGGATACAACTCGACATTTGCAGGTATTGTTTATTCAAAAGATGATATTAGGATTAATCTTATAATTCCAGATAACGAATTAGTCACTGAACAAAAAAATGCAGAAGTAAACAGGATTTTTCAAGATATGATTATAAAACACAACATGAATCCAAAGGCATTTACAATCGAAGTTAGTCATGCTGAAAATTCATTATATAATAAATGAGTACTCAAACAATCTTCAACTACCATGAAAATTAATTTCTTCAAGAAAAGAAAAATGACAATACTAATGAAGACCCCTGCTTAATCGTTAAAAAAAGAGGAGAGCGTACATTAATAAGACTATTGTTTTAAGTGGACTACTAGTATTGACTCTTCTTACCATTTTCATTCTCTGTGGTGCAGCACTATTTTGTGCTGCATGGATGGCTAACGGGGCAGGTTAGTTCAATAAGAAAAATTACAGTCACTTATCTATTTGGTAATGAACAAGCGGAAAGAATATAAGTAATTTGTTTGGGAAAAATACCTGCAAAGTACGAATGAAAGCAGGTATTAATTTGAGGAGAACTATTATAATAATTTATCTCATTATCTTTACTACCATTACACCTGTACATGCTGATACAGGCGGCTCTCGTAATGAAATGATACTTGAAGATATTATTTATTCATTTTTATCACCGTTGGAATCAAAAGCAATTAAAGATTATTTTGGAGAATTTTACCTATCCGATTTTTGCAAATTTGTAGAGGTTAAGACAAAACCTGACCAAGCATATAGATACGAGATAACCTATCAATTCATAACTTATGAAAGAGCAATAATGCCTCCGTATCATTTGTTTACTTTAAAAGTGGAAAACAAATCTCCCACTGAATGGGTAATAAATGATGTGCAAGTAAGGAAATTAGACGAAAACGAAGATTACACCAAGATGTGTAGAAATCCAAGAGTTATTTGGTAGATATTAATTAGAAGTTTTTCATATACTTTTTCTTTAAGTACCCTTATTCAACTACCATGAAAATTAATTTCTTCAAGAAAAGAAAAATGACAATACTAATGAAGACCCCTGCTTAATCGTTAAAAAAAGAGGAGAGCGTACATTAATAAGACTATTGTTTTAAGTGGACTACTAGTATTGACTCTTCTTACCATTTTCATTCTCTGTGGTGCAGCACTATTTTGTGCTGCATGGATGGCTAACGGGTGCTTTAGTTGAACAAAAGGCTGCCTTTAAGGGTAGCTTTTTCTCATTGAACTAACGCTGCAGGTTAGTTGAAGAAGGAGTTCAGAAGAAGATGGAGAAATTAACTACTAGGGGGAGATACAACTGAAAAGAAATATATTTATAGGATTTTTATTTTTCATAGTTTTTTTAGTCGGGTGTTCAGACGAACAAACATTTGAAGGTTTTTTTCAACAAAAAATGAAAGAAATGCATATAGGTGAAGAAAATTATTCGTATTCACTTGTTAATAAACAGTTTAATGTCGTACATGAAGACGATGCAATCGCGGTATTCAAAGAGCATAAGAATCAAGAGGAAAAGATATTTATTGCATACTTCGAGAAAGAAGATAATCAATGGGAATGGAAACAAACAAAAGGCTCCACATGGAATTCACCTGTTAAATGGTCTTCTATGAATAATGAACCTTATATTTACTCTGGTGCAATCAATGATAATTCAATAGCTGAAGTATATGCTGGTGATGAACGAGCAACAATAATTGACGTTGAAGATGAAAAAAGATTTTGGTTTTCTATTAGTCCAATTAAAGACGTGAAAGTTAAGATGGTTAAAACAGGTGGTAATGAAGAAATTATTGAAGAAATTAACTACGAAGAATTAGATAGTAAATAATATTTTGAAGAAATGTAATTTAACTAAACCAGCCAATAGTTTGTCAATATTTATTAATAAAAAACAAATTAGTTCATGCTATACTAAAATTGTGCATGCCAAATAACCTTTCAATTTCCTGTGTTTGGAAAGGTTTGGGTTTTTTAGTTATATTTTAAAACTAGGTAAGATCTTGGAAAAATGAATTGTTTTTTAAAAGTGCATAAATCCAATGTAAAAGCTTATTTGCACATGCTATTACAGCTACTTTAAAGGGCTTTCCTTCTTCACGTTTCTTATCATAAAACTCCCTTAACCTCTTATTTCGAGGAATGAGTTCATCTGTCGTTTTCTTCTTGCGACTATCACGAATGGCACTTTTAACGGCCATATATAAGGCATGTCGTAGTCTACTAGAACCTCTTTTGGTAATCCGATTCAAAGTACCTTTGAATGTACCAGATTCAAAAACACTTGGATCAATTCCTGCAAAGGCAACTAACTTTTTAGGATGATTAAACCGATCGATCTCCCCAATCTCCGAAATAATCGTTGCTGCGATTTTCTCACCAATACCGGGGATGGATTGGAGAATCTTATATTCTTCCATGCTTTTCGCTAAAGCATCTATCTCTTTTTCCAGATCTGATAGATGTTTTTTATATTCTAGAAGCATCTTAATATACATATTTATGCTTAAGATAAGACTATTGTATAAGGTTTTCTGGAATGGGTTGCGATCTGCGGCAGCCTTTAACTTTTCTGACTGACTGTTTGCCCATTTTTGAGAACGACTTTTACAGAATTCCTTTATTTTTTTGGCGACTGTTTCTTCAGGTGTTGCCATCACTTCCTCAGAAGTAGGAAATGCTTGTAAGGTCAGTAAGGAGACATCTGAATAAAGATCTCCAAAGACCCCACAGTATTCAGGAAATACTTGATCTAAAACGGATTGGAATTGTAGTTTAGTTTGTACATACATACCTGTAATATTTTCATGTTGTCTTGTAAGATGACGTAAATTTAAGAGCTGGATTCCTCGCTGTTTATTAGGCTCTAAGTCCTCTTTATAAAACATCTCGCAGAGATGACGAGCGTCTATGATATCTGTCTTTACTTTACGTAAACTGGAACTTTTTGCTCGATACGAAACGAGTGGATTAACCATGATTATTAAATAACCTCTGTCTTCGAAAAATTGGACAACTGGTGTATGATAGTGGCCAGTGGATTCCAAAACAATGGGGGGCCTTTCTCCAGAAGCCACTTCTATTTCTCTAATAAACTCTAAAAGAATTGTCAGCCCTTCCAGTGTGTGTGCTACTTTAAAGCTCTTTTTATACGCTTGTTTTTTATCTAAGAATGCTTGAACCTGACTTTCGCCTTTTGCCACATCCAGACCAATTACTGGATTCATCATTATTTTCCTCCTTGTCATACAATTAACCGGTAACCCCTATTCCTCCATGTAGTATCATAGCTTCGCTTGTTATACGAGATCAGAGTCCCAACCAGCCTCAATCATGTTTCTACAAGTAGGGGGCGAACTGTTTAGTTGACGGGATCATTAGCCCCACGAGTGCTTACGTTCTACCCCGGCTACCGCAATCATATATCGATATAAAAAAAGGTCAACCAGAAATATCTGGCTGACCTTATAATACGAACGGGTGCTTTACTTCAAGAAGGAGTAAAGCCTTTTTTACTAACGCCGCAGTTTAGTTACATAAGGTATAAATTAAGGGATTCGGAGATGTAGGATGGCAAAGAGAAAAAAAGAAAAGCGGGATGGTTTTTTTTAAGAAATTTTAGGTGAGATTGGTGCTTCTATAATATTTGAAGTGGTCTGGAACATCATAATGTTTATCCCAAGAATGATAATTCGCTTGATTTCAAGCATTTGGTGAAGTCATTATTTCTTATTCAACTAACGGGTGCGCGCGACAAGTTCTGTTATAAGCGCCTTCTGGCGTGAAAATACAGGAGATTTATAAAAATAAATTTTAACTTTACAACGGAGGATAGAAATGACGGAGCCATGTTTCCTGAAACTATCCCATCAATACTCCTGCATGCGTCCTGATTGACTGGTCATGGGGTGTGAAGCACAGGTTGATTCGGTTGAACTAGGCTGAAGCCATTCTTATGGAAAAGGTATGCCGACGGATAGACCGCATGGCTGAAAAACTAGATATGGTGAGAATAGTTCCCATGAAAAGGAACTGACAAATTTTCCGAAGGTACGGGTCTAAAGTTAGAACATGAGGAAACTTGTGTACCATCAAACGATGGGGTGAACGGTGTAAAGTAAAAATGCACCCTCTGAAATACACTATACCGAACAATGGCGGTATCCAGTTCACAGGCTTAAAGGAAGCACCTACGTTTAGAATGTATAGCTACGTTGTAAGGTACTTGGAAAGTAAGGAACGTTGATTCAAGGGCTGTCACCCGAAACGGTTGCTATAAGCCTTATGGTGAAATGTATTTGTCCTTATGAGGGTAGGGGTACGACCAGTGAAACCTCTGTAATGGAGGTGGAGGAACAGCCCCAAGTCTAGTGATAAGTAATAATTATTTTTCAATTGTGCATTGCACCGGTCGGGTAAGAACGTGGGAACATCACTTCAAAGAGGAATGATGCCACAGTGCAAGCTCTCCGATATTGGGATTATTATGGGATGACAGATACCTTTACAGACTTACATGAACGAGCCAAAGATAAAGAATCATTCCACTCTCTATACGACATCATCACGTCGAGGAATAACATTTTATTAGCGTATCGAACAATTAAGTCAAATAAAGGGTCGAAGACCCCTGGAACAGATGGTAAAACTATTGTAGACATAGAGAAACAATCAGAGAACGAATTAATAGAAGAAATACAAAGTAAGCTTAATAATTATCGCCCCAAGAAAGTTAGACGTAAACTGATCGAAAAAGATAATGGCAAGATGCGACCATTAGGTATTCCATGTATTCTAGATAGAATTATACAACAGTGTTTTAAGCAAGTCTTAGAACCTATTGCAGAGGCTCATTTTTATAATCATAGCTACGGATTTAGACCTCAACGGTCTACTCATCATGCAATGGCAAGAATTCAATTTCTAGTTAATCAGTCGAAACTTCATTACGTTGTAGACGTTGATATCAAAGGGTTCTTTGATAATATCAATCATTCCTTACTTATTAAGCAGCTATGGAATTTAGGTATTCAAGATAGACAGGTTCTTGCCTGTATATCCAAAATGTTAAAAGCTGAAATAGATGGAGAAGGTATTCCAACAAAAGGTTCTCCGCAAGGAGGCTTGATTTCGCCATTATTGTCTAATATTGTACTGAATGAATTGGACCAATGGGTAGCGAATCAGTGGGAACTATTCCCTCTCCATAAATCTTTTAAGACCAGAGAAGGTCAACTTCTCGCAAAAAAGCGCACACACTTAAAAGAAGGCTACATAGTTAGGTATGCTGATGACCTTAAAATCATCTGTCGAGACTGGAAAACTGCTGAAAAATGGTATCATGCAGTTACTCTTTATTTAAAAGAACGTTTAAAACTTGATATTTCACCAGAAAAATCGAAGATTATTAATTTACGCAAGAATGAGTCTGCTTTTCTTGGCTTCACTATACGTGCCAATCGTAAAAGAAAAAAGCGAGTTGCACATACATTTGTCAAAGCGGAAAAGATGCGGAAAATTAAGGCAGATGCAAAGAAACGAATAAAAATACTCCGAGCATCGCCAACCGCACAAAATGCCTTGCGTTTTAATAGTTTTGTCTTAGGGTTACATAATTATTTTAATAGAGCTACTCACGTCAACTTAGCGTTCTCACGCCTTGCCTATGAAATAGGTGCATCTATGTACAATCGTCTTAAACCTATCGGTAAATATGAACACCCTAACAACCCTCCACCTGTCTATAAAGAGTTTTATAGCTTAGGCTCTAAAACGTATAAAATCGCCGGGGTATATCTCTTCCCTCTCGGTATCATCAAAACAAAAAATGTGATTGCTTTTACTCAAAGTATAACCCCATTTACCGAAGAAGGTCGAGTACAAATATCTACACGGTTGAGTAAAAATATAAGACAAGAAATAGTATTGTTAATGGAATCAAACATACCGACACGAAGTGTCGAATATATGGATAATCGGATTAGTAGGTACAGTATGAAAAAAGGGAAATGTGAAATAACTGGCATGTTCCTACAAGCAGAAAATGTGTACTGTCACCATTATATACCTACGCCTCTTGGTGGAAGCGACAAATTCAATAATTTACGTATTCTCCAAAAAGAAGTACACGAATTAATCCATATGACCGACAAAATTAAGGCGAATACACTCATAAAATTTTTGGGCATCACTGAATCGATGTTAAAGAAAATCAATAAATATCGAGAAAAATGTGAGCTAGAAATAATCAAATAACCCAAATCAATAAGAGTAACTTGAAACTTATAATTAATAATACCATCGCTAGATGGAACGCGGAATGATGGGAAACTATCACGTTCCGTGCGGAGTAGGGGAAAAGCTGGAGATAACTTCAAATGCTTACCTATTACTAACTTTAGTTAAACAAGACCATCATTTCGATGGTCTATTTTTTTATCCAAAACATCAAGTAGAACTCAGAAATCCATTGTGAAATGTTACACTTAAACTAACGCAGCAGGTTAATGCAACAAACATTTAAAGAATTCCTAAACGACGCTTTGGAAAGTTTTTAATCTATGTATCAAGATAATCAAGATACTTTCAAACTTAAATTAAATTAAATTGAAAATTCATAAAATTAGAGTACAATATTTGATATATACAATTATTGATTAGGGGGATATGAATGAAAAAGAAATTAAGATTTTTACTATTAACAACATTGGTTTGTGGTATTTTTCCATTTTCAAATAACTCTTATGCAGTGACACAGGAGAAAGAATTAATTGACGTCTTCCATTCTAGGGAGGTTCCAACTCTAACAGTTTTAGATTCTCAAGGTGTTTCCTACTTAACTACGGAAGAATATTTACAGACACCTTCTGAATTACCTATTTATAAAACTGAATTATTTTATACCGATTTAGATGAATTACGACAACAACCCGAATTCTTCGAATTTACAAAAGATGTTGAAGGGCATTTGTATAAAGGTACTCTAAAAATGTATCGAGCCGAGAAGCAGGACGACGATAGCTGGAAAGCTTTCTATAGCGGGGTAATCTCTAGGGAGGTTCAAACTCTAACAGTTTTAGATTCTCAAGGTGTTTCCTACTTAACTACGGAAGAATATTTACAGACACCATCTGGATTACCTATTTATAAAACTGAATTATTTTATACCGATTTACTTGAATTAAAAAAACAACCCGATTTCTTCGAATTTACAAAAGATGTTGAAGGGCATTTGTATAAAGGTACTCTAAAAATGTATCGAGCCGAGAAGCAGGACGACGATAGCTGGAAAGCTTTCTATAGCGGGGTAATCTCTAGAGTCGAATTGTGAGTTTTTTCACTTAAACTAACGGGTGCTTTACTTCAATAAGGAGTAAAGCCTTTTTTACTAACGCAGCAGGTTAGTTGAAGAAGGAATTTCTCTAAACTTGGAAGAATTTATATTCAAAAATATGTTAAGGAGCTTGTGAATTATATGGAATCCATTAGCAAAAGCGAAGTGAAGCTACGAGATATCATAGAGGAAGATCTTCCTATCTTTTTCGAACAACAACTAGATTCAACGGCGAACTATATGGCTGCCTTTACAGCTAAAGACCCCACTGATAAGGACGCATTTTTTGACCATTGGACAAAAATTATCGCTGACGAGACCATCACAACTAAGACTATATTATTCAATGGCATTGTCACTGGACACGTCTCGAACTTTGAACAGTTCGGCGAACCCGAAGTAAGCTACTGGATTGGGATGGAATATTGGGGCAAGGGAATCGCAACCAGCGCTTTACGGGAATTTCTAAATTACGTTACAATTCGTCCCCTTTATGCTCGTGCCGCGAAAGACAATGCTGGATCCCTCAAGGTTCTAGAGAAATGTGGATTCACTATTACTGGTGAGGACAGCGGGTTTTCCAATGCACGTGGCGAAGATGTGGAGGAGTTTATTCTTACCCTCAATTAAAGAAATCTAAAAGTAGGGTGCTTTAATGGAATAACACACGTAGAAAATGTTCGAGGGAAATAAAGTTATAGACTGAGAAAATAAAGTATTAGACTATCGATGAGGCATTAAGCTAACGGGCAGTTTAAATTAGCAATCCATAAGAAACAACCCAAGCTGAAATGTGCTAAAATGGTTAATGTAAATATCTCTCATGAACAAAGGAGAACTGAAAATGAGAAAACTCGTTCTATTTTTGCACGCGTCGCTTGACGGTTTTGTAGAAGGTCCGAACGGTGAAATGGACATAGGCTGGGTTTCCTACGATGCTGATTTGGAGAAACACGCGAAAGAAATTCTGAGTACTGCCGACACTGTCATTTGGGGACGTGGGACTTATCAGATGATGCACAGTTACTGGCCATCTGTGCCTTCGAACCCATCAGCTTCACAGCATGAACGGAATCATGCCGAGTGGATCGAAAAGACAGCCAAAATCGTTTTTTCCTCGACGCTGGAGAAAGTCGAATGGAACAATTCTAGACTGGTGAAAGAAGATGTCGAGGAAGAGATCAAGAACCTCAAACAGCAGCCAGGCAAGGATATGGTCATCCTCGGCAGTCCTAGGTTCGCACACTACCTTATGCAGCTTGATTTAATAGATGAGTATAAAATTACGGTTTCTCCCGTCCTGATCGGCAGCGGGTTGCCGTTATTCCAAGGTCTCAAGGAGAAGATCAATCTTAAACTTATCGAAAACAAGACCTTTGATTCTGGAGCCATAGGTCTCATTTACCAGACAGTTAGATGACCTTGTCTCCCTAAAGTAGATTACGCTATCGAGTACGATAGTTCAATAAAACAGTGGCAGTCTAGGACTTTATTTTCTCGTCCAAGGCTGCCGCTGTTTCTATTTTGGTGTCAGTCTAATACTTATTTTTTGAAGTCTGGAGGTTTTATAATTTGAAAAGCCGCTTGGGATAAACACATTCTGTCTAATACTTTATGTTGGATCGAACGAAGAAGTTTGAAGCTTCCGAAATCGTTGAACCAGATGTAGAAGCATTTGAAGTTCAGTCAATCATTGATATGTTAAACGATTCGAGGAAAAAATTGCTGACTTTCCCTAGTACAATAAAGGATAAATCAATATTAGCGGAAAAATCATTTAAGTATACTGCTTTAGGGGAGTTACCGCTTGACCAATGGGTTGAACAGATATATTTGCATGAACAGCGACACATAGAACAAATACAAGAGATAAAATTACTTTTTGGTGCGAGGTACTAAACTTATGGTTACCAAAGGATTCCTGTTTAAGTAAAGGGGAAAAAAATTAAACTTTGTGAAGAAATATACTTAAACTAACGGGGTGCTTTACTTCAAGAAAAAAGGAAAGTTTTTTCTTGAAAATAAGAACATAAAAAGTACAGTTCTAGAATAAAAGTTAGAAAATAAAGAATCCACAATGAGCACTTAAGGTATTTTGTCATAGCGATAAATATTCCCTGATAACAAGGAGGTGTTTTTTTGCAAAATAAAATTAAAATAATTATCTCTATCAGCCTTATTTTAATGGTTTCTTATTTTATAAACATTGCATTAAAAGATGATATTAAGGAAATTGAAAAAGCTGTTTATTCTTTAAATCAATCATTTACTAAAATTGCTTATATAAAGCTTTTAGATAATAACCAAGCCATTGTATTTTATGAACATGATTCTGCTAATATAGATTATTTCGGAAATATAAGATTAAAGAAAAATATATTTGGATGGAAATTGGGTAACGGTGGTAGTAGTCAAATCGCAAATGATCATAAATTAGGTTGGAACTTTTCAAATTTGAAGTATGATTTTTCAAAGTATACTGATGTACTATATGGAAACATTTTAGATTCTGAAATAAATGAAGTTTTTGTTGTTACTAAGAATAATAAGGGATATCAAGCTAAAATTGTTAAATATAACAATGGAGATAGGTTCTGGTACTTAATAACGGATGGAGAAGAATTACCAGGATCTACTGTAACAGGTCTTTCTATTGATGGGAAAATAATAGAGGAGATAAAAATGTAATTAATTTCTCCTTAATTTACTAACAGATGCTTATTTTAAGACTTAAGAGTTGCAGGTAACTCTTTTTTCTTGTTCAACTAAAGCAGCAGTTTAGTTTAACAAGAAGTAAAATAAATATAGTCAATTGTAAAAAGAGCCGAAGAGGTGAAGTAATTGTGTTAAGAAGATATTTGAGTATTATTTCATTGTTATTATTTTCTTTGTTCATTATTTTTGCTTTTATTACCCCAATCGTAGTGAACGGAACCTCGGAAATTGGGGATATTGTGGTCATTTCATTAATAATAGCTTCATTTTTAACAGCATTTTTTAGCCAAAAAGGGAAATTAAGAACTTTTGCTTTAATTGTTTCCTTGATTCCAGTGCTTTTTCTATTAGGATTAATTTTACTCCCGATATTTTATTTATTAGAGCAATAATCAGGTACGTCCTTTGAAGACGATTGTGAAGTCATTGTAATTGAACTAACGGGTGCTTTACTTCAATAAGGAGTGAAGCCTTTTTTACTAACGGTGCAGGTTAGTTCAATAATATTTATAGGGGGGATTTTATGTTTAAGTCATTAAAAGGGCAATTTATCTATTCTATATTTATAGCTATTGGATTTGTTTATATTAATTTTACTAGTATTGAGTTTATTGTTGACAAGAGGAATCCAACCTCTCGGGTAATGTTTTTCTTCGTCATGATTTTATTGGTGTTTAATGCGGGATTATTGACGGAAAAATACATTCAAACAAGAAAGAAAAAATAACTCTTCTTCAACTAACGGGTGCTTTACTTCAATAAGGGGTAGAGCCTTTTTTACTAACGCCGCAGGTTAGTTCAATAAGAATAATGTCTTATCACAAGGAAATACTACTTAAAATTAGGTAGGTGATTAGATGAAAAAAATATCAGTAATTTTCTTACTATTGCTATTAAGTCTAACAACGGTGTTTTATGTAAATTGGGAAAGTTCAACAAAAGCAAAGTTTGCAGAGACAAATGAAAACACAGTATTAGCGACATTATCTGCTAAAGTAACAACAACTTTTGAAGAACATGGTACGCCAATTAGTAACTCTCGAATTATTGTAATAAATTCATTAGGTGAGATAATCGGAACAGAATTAACAAATTCTGATGGCGAAGCAAAAATACCTATTTCAGTTCACAAGGACCCTAGATTTCTAAAGAAAAACATGGGGGAAGTTACTGTCATAGCAGTTGCAAATGGGTATAACGAGCATATTAACTTCAGTGTTCCAATAAATGAATTTAGCGATAATACAGGGAGTGTTTCAATTCCACTTTGGAAAATAGACCCTAACAGACGGAATGAACCCCAATTTATCAACGGAAGTTTTCATCGTTTAACTGTTTTTGAAATGCTTGATTATTATGCAAAAAAAATAGGGTTAAAAAGACAAAATATCAAAGAAGATTCTATATTACCGGCTCCTTGGGGACCTGAATTGAGTCCGCAGTGAATAATGTTTCGAGCAGTTCCTTATTAAACTAACGGGTGCTTTAGTTAAACAAGGGCTGCCTGTAAGGGTAGCTTTTCCTTATTGAACTAACGCAGCAGTTTAGTTGAATAAGGAGTAGGTTTTTTTGAATCGAATCAAAGCACTTTATTAAACATAGGAGGTAATCTTTTGGATAAAAAAACAAGTCTAATTTTAGGGTCGTTATTCTTTTTAACTAGTGGACTAATTTTTACGATTGAACGCTTAACTGCATATATTTATTGGTCAGCACAAATAAATACTGGAGCGTGGGATACTATTCCACAAACATTGCCATTATCCGATAACCTTTTCACAGGGCTATTTTTACTTGTTGGAATTGTATTTATTATTGTGTCTTTCAAGAAGGAAAGGTAATTAAACTACCATGGAAGAACGATAATTTCTTACATGTTTTGTGGTGAAGCATAGCTTCATGGATGGCTAACGGGTGCTTTACTTCAAGAAGGAGTAAAGTCATTTTTCTTATTGAACTAAAGCAGCAGTTTAGTTTAAGAAGGAAATTTAGAAAAAAAGTAGAATAGATATAGTTAAAATAAGGAATATGGTGAGGAGAGATAAAAATGCGTAAAACTGTTTCTATCGTCCTTTTTTTATTGTTGGTGTAACCGAGCACATTATTCCAGGCACTTCTTTTCACATTAATCCAGTGGGAAATCTGAAATAATGTGCTATTTTTTTCACTTAATTTCAGAATGTGCCCAACTTTATTCACATTAATCCATCTATCCATAAACAAAAGAAAACCCCTAAAACGGGGTGTCTAGTGGTATATATTCTATTGTATTGATCCGAATCTTGTACACCTCATTTAGGTGAAGAATGAAAATAACCTCATAATCCAACGTGACGAACCAATCTATATCTTTCTCTAAATATGCGTTAAAATATCGTTGCTGAATCCGCAACTCAAACGTATAGCCTTGTTGTACCCAGTAACGCGTCTGACCAATCCACACCCGCCACTCTTGCTCTCGCTGATCATAAACTAAGATGCCTCGCTTCATGCTAAACCACTATCTTCTACGGCTAACCGGACGATTTCCTCATCAATCTGTTCTTTCTTTAATTGCGAGCCAAATAATAAACTATTCACCGTTAATGTATTAATGACTCTAGGCCAACCTTGCGACCGCAAGGTGATTGCTTCTATAGCTGATTCAGTGAAAATCGGCATTTTTGCTCCGGCTAACTTCAAATGATGATTGATATAATTGGAAACTTCCACTTTAGTCAATGGCTGGATCTCATACTTCATAATCATTCTTTGTGATAGTGGTCGATGATGATTTAACATTAATCGTGTTTTTAAATGCGGTAAACCTGATAATACTAAAATATAAGGATTTGTTGAATCCATTTGAAAATTAAACAATAAAGCTATATCTTGCAAGAATGCATCTTTTGCCATATGCATTTCATCTAAAATGAAAACAGGCGTTATTTTTCGTTCAAAAGCCATTCGCTCAATACCTTGTTGAATTTGTCTAAAAAGATCTACTTTACGGAACTTCGGTTCCTCTCCTAATCCATAGACCAGACCACGATAAAAATCCATCACACCGCCTGTCGAGAGCGGAAAGTAGATGACATGATATAAAGATGGATTAAGCGATTCTTTAAACGATCGCAGGGTAAAGGTTTTCCCTACACCAGGATCGCCAATAAGAAGACCCATCCCCTTTGATTTTTGCAAATAATGTAATGCACTAATTGCACCTTGATAATCAGTAGAAAGAAATGCATCGGAAGATGCGATCTCTTTTGAGAATGGTGCTTGAGCCAACGAGTAAAATGTTTTATACATTTTCTTGCTCCTCCTTTTCCTTCGTCGCCTGAGACAATGAAAAAGGAGAACGTACCCGTTTGACATGGGCATTATCAGTCATATTAACAAGCGTTGCTTCCGCTACTTTCTTACCATCTTCAAATACGTACACACCATTTTCATCTAACCTCACATCGATGGAGGTCCCGATAAAACGATTCGGTACCTCGTAAAGCTGTTTGTTTAATGTAATGGTACTATCCGCTTTTACCTTACGTTGTTCGCGCTTTAAGAAAATAGTTTCAAGAAGGGATGTATCCTCTAAGAATGTCAATTGATTCAGTTGCGCCTGAAAAACCTCATGTGGCGTTTTTCCATCTAAGGACGCATGCACTTTGCGATGATAATCCTTTTCTAACCAGTGCCAAAATCGTTCGTTTAACTCTTCAACTGAATGAACAGGATCTGTTTTTAATAACGGATAAAATCGAGTTTGAACCGTTTTAAAAAACCGTTCTATTTTCCCTTTACTTTGAGGGTCATAAGGCTGTGTGTGCGCTAAAGTAATACCCAATTGGGCACATGCATACTGTAGTGTTTCAGATCGATAGATCTTGCCATTATCCGCATAAATAATGGTCGGTTTTCCCCTGCGAGTTAAAGCTTCTTTTGTTACAATTCTTAATCCATCAAATTTTTCGGATGTGAAAAACTGCGCATAAGGGATTAATCGTGAACAATCGTCAATATAAGCGACTAAAAAAGTCTTTACACTTTTTTTATTGCTTGATAGATAGGGCCCATGGGATAGATCCCCTTGCCATAGCACATTGACTTTGTCATGCGCAAATCGCTTTCTCTCAGGCGTCGCCAAAATACTTTTTCCAATTAGATTGTGCTTTTTCAATAATCGGTTTATAGTGGAGTAAGAAATTTGTGCTTTGTTTATCTCTCCACGCTCGATTAATTGTTCGTAGAAAACACTAACGGGCATATGGAGGGATTTTTTTCGTATTTCCAGAAGATGATCTTGATCATCTGGAGATAGTCTTCGAGAATTCCCTCTGTCCGCTCGTTTCTTCGGTTTTAATGCTTCAAATCCGTTTCGACGGTAATGAAGTAGCCATTCTTGTATTGTTTTAGCTGCTATTTTTCGTTCCCCATAATAAGGAACTGAGTGAATCTTCCCCTCTAATTCATTAAAATATACCTTCATTTCAACTTGCCCATTAAATAGAGGGGCTATCAGCCCATATCGAAATAAAGCTACCTCATTGCGTACTTTTTCATTCATGGAATCTTCCTCCTTTTGATAGAAGGACGACCGGTCATCCATAATTTAAATTCTACTTTTTACGACAAATCCTGACTATGAAAAAGGTATGTGGGACGAATAATATTTATTAAACACACTAAATATGCTAGAATTAATTTGCCATAAAGTATTTTGATAAGTGACCCCATGACCTTCGCAAGAAGGGTGATTCGCCAAAATCGAGGATCATTTTCATATATTTTGTGGCTTCTTTTTTTATCTCATTTGACATACCAAAAACAGGACCTTTGTCGACAAAGTAACAATGTATCCAATGAATGTTTTTCAAGTAGCGCTTTAGATGAAATCTTAATAATTGCCTTCCACCGCAGGCTTGCTTTCTTTGAAGCAGCTGATGAACACGCCCTAGTATGGTATGAATCGTATGTTGGAAATAAGGAATCAGAAAGTCTGGAAGAATCGAAACACTCACCTTACAAACCACGCATCTAAAACGACAAATAGGAATCTTGACTGTGACATCCTCCGCAATCCCATACCTCCAATAATAACCATTCCGGTGAAGGTTTCCATGAGCCAAACAGTTACAGTTAGGGCAAGTCTCTAATAATGGAAAAAAATTCGCCGTCCCTCTTGAAGCATACTCGTTCAAATTAACTCCAAAATCGTAAGAAATAATCACAAAAAAACCCTCCCTTAATAATATGAAAAAAATTTACCACATTATCTCAGAAGAGTATAGATGTTAAACTGAAGGAATTTGAAAAAAGTTCATGCTTTTTTGAGGAAATAAAGTGATTGTTTACATGTTGGTAGTATTTCTTTTAGCTTATAATGGCAAAACCTCAACATTTTTGGGGGAAAGTGAAAATTGGACAGTAAAATTTATTATCAATAAGAATAATAAGCTAGTTGAGGGAAATTATGCTGCAGAATTTAAAGGCAAAAATTTAGAAGAACTTTTGAAGAAGGAAGTTCATTATCAGGTAGATTATAAAACATCATCATCTGGGGGCAGTGCTTACTTAAATGATAAGGGAATATTAGAAGGTACAGCGTTTAAAAAGGGTTGTGGATGGGGTTGTTCATATGCCGAAATTGATAGTTCAGAACTTATTTTTACTGTAATGATAGATGGTGAAAGTGAGAATATAACACTTAATCCAAGCAGGTAGTATAAAGATAAAAAAATAACTAATGTGATTGAAATAAACCTTTATTGCCAGTTGTGAAGTCTTTTTTGTTGAACTACCATGAAAATTAATTTCTTCAAGTAAAGAAAAATGACAATACTTAAGAAGACCCCTGCTTAATCGTAAAAAAAAAGAGGAGAGCGGAGATTAATAAGTCTATTGATTTCGGTGGACTACTAGTATTGACTCCTCTAACCATTTTCATTCTCTGTGGTGCAGCATTGATTTTGTGCTGGATGTATGGCTAACGGGTGCTTAGTTGAAGATCATAGAACTGTTAAGACGGCTCTTTTTTTTGGATTAACTTAACTGGTAAGAGGAAGAAGGAGGAGCTTATAGGAAGTTGTCGAAGTAAATATTATATGGGGAATATCTCTACAACCTCGTAATAATAGAACAATAGACTACGAAAGAGTAAAAAGGATTACTCTATTACGAAGGTGGATTAAAATTGAAAATTTTATTAGAACTAGTACGAATAATAATTATCTTTACATTTTTCGGTGTTTTGGGTGCGACGATTATAGGAAACACATATATAAGATTCGGAATATACGAAAATTACTCATTGTCGGGTGGAATAGCTATTTTGTTGCTACTCTTTGTTTTGTATAGGAATAAGTGGCAATTCTCTGGGTGGTATAAAGGAAAAGGTAGAGAAAAGCTTTCAAAGACTGTTTCATGGACACTAGTTTTAGTTTCTTTTGTACTAATTATCTCACCATTGATATTAAGTTCTTTATTTAACTAACGCAGCAGTTTAGTTCAACAAGGGATTAGTAAATACAACTATTCGAAAAATTGGAATAATGTTATAATTCGTATGTAAGGGGGAGATTTGAAATGCTGAGAAATAAGGTTTTTGAATGGGTTGGTTTTATTATTGTTATCGTATCAGTATTTGCTAATGGTTCTTTTCGTGCAGATGGTATTACAACTGGTACAGGAATAAACTTAAGCGTAATTGGAATAATTGTGGGTGCAATACTTGCTTTTACTTTTTTCTTTATTAGGAAATCTAGAAATAAAGCAGTACATAATAAATCGGTAAATTAACCTGCTATTTTGTCGCAATTTTTTCACTAACGGTGTGCTTTACTTCAAGAAGGAGTAAAGCATTTTTTCTTATTGAACTAACGCAGCAGTTTAGTTCAATTAGAGAAGGGAATTTTTTATGTCGCATTTGACACAAAAAGCGAAGCATTATTAAGTCTATACGGCCACCTAATGCAGCCGTATAACAATCTTGTTCTAATTTAGCGGGTAATCGTAACGTATGAAACCTTTGTGATGTGCAATCTTGTCATAGAGAGCACGAGCAGTGGTATTATCCTCGCGAGTTTGCCAATAGAGCTTAGAAGCTTGATGTTCGCAAGCATATTCAGCTACCTGCTTAATGAGTCCACGAGCAACACCATGCCCGCGAGCAGTTTCATCTACGAAGAGGTCTTGTAAGTAACATGCTTTTTCCATCCATATTGTGCGATGAAATAGGAAGTGGGTGAACCCGACCAAGTTTCCTTGAAGGTATGCTCCTAAACCGAAAATTTCATCGTTGTTTAGCAAGCACTCCCAAACCTCATCGTAACTTTTGTCTGGGAGCTCCGTCTCGTAAAATGCTTTATAGCTCCGTGCCAAGACATCCCATTGAGTACGATCTTCAGCTTTGAGGGGTGCTATTTCAATTACAACTTGTTCGTTCGTTATTTTTGCCATCTGGTAATCCTCCAAACTGTAGAGTTTAGCAATAATTAAAAATTATCTTAAGCCTTATGAATTAATACAACTTAACTATAAATTATTAAATAGAATTTGGAAATAATTTGTTCAAGTTAATTGCGCACTTCGAAGATAATGTGTAATAAAAGAGAGGATGCTTGTTCAACTAACGGGTGCTTTACTTCAAGAAGGGGTAAAGCCTTTTTTCTTATTGAACTAACGCAGCAGGTTAGTTCAATAAGAACTTTTTGGAAAGTATAACGTATTGATTAATCTAGAAAGGTATATTGGGGGTGTAATTGATGAAGTCTTCGCTTTTGGGTATAAATATATCACTTTTCGGAATTGCTTTGATAATGGTTTCAAGTGGCACAGCAGTCACAATTGGTTTTTATATATCATTTGTTGGTCTATTGGTCTCACTTATTTCATGGAAGTATGGCAAAAAATAATTAAACTACCATGAAAATAAACTTCTTTAATTTAGGAAAAAAGGCAATACTTAATAAGACGCAGCTCATTCGCTTAAAAAAAAGGGGAGAGCGTCTAATTCAATGGACTATTGTAGGTGGACTGGATTAAGATGCTTCAGATTCTTGTATCGTAACTGTATAACCTAAACTCTCAAGTCTTCGTAAGGAATGCCGAACAATGGATTGCTGTCTCTTTTTATCAAAGTAGTCTTCGCCTAAGTCTACATACATTTCTTTTCGTGTTAATAGGTAGTAAGCTATTCTCAACATGGCATGTGCTACTACAATTCCTGCACGTTTCTTGCCTTTTCGTGCTGCTGTACGTCTATACAGTGCGCCGAGATAGTTTTTAGATCCTCTTACAGAATGAGCTGCTTCTGTTAATGCTGATCTCAGATATTTGTTTCCTTTCTTGGTTTTAGCTGATTTTCTTTTTCCGGCACTTTCGTTATGACCAGGAACTAATCCTGCCCAAGAACACATATGAGCTGCACTGGGAAATTGCTTTTTTACATCAGTACCAATTTCAGATAAAATTTGTTCCGCCATTTTCGATGGTCTATTTTTATGTACAATGTGAAATGTTACACTTAAACAAACGCAGCAGGCTAGTTGAATAAGATATCAAAGGACGGAACAAGAGATAGGGGGTATTTATGAGAACTATTACTATTAGTCTAATATTTTTATTTTTTCTTACTGGATGTTCACCAAGTGTAGGTAATCCAACAGCAAGCGATATAATAAAGGAAAATGAAGATGCAGATATCTTTCAATGGAATGATGGTTTAGTTTATTTGAATGCTTCCAACATAGAGAGGATTCAAGCATTAGAACTTACAAAAGGTGAAGAACTCGGCGAAATCACTAGACAAACCAGTAATAAGTGGTTGTTTAAAGATGGTGCAGCTACTCAATTACCAGTAGGGACGAAGATATATAAGGCAAATGATGATAATACTTATAATTTGATTATTGAATTGGATGAGGAAGAAATTGTTTACGTAGTCTTACTTGAAGGATAAAAAATTCTTATTCAACTAACGGGTGCTTTACTTCAAGAAGGAGTAAAGCATTTTTTCTTCTTCAACTAAAGCAGCAGGTTAGTTTAATAAGAGGTATTTATATACAATTGTCGAAATAGTTATTACCTAGGGACAATTTAATCCGCATTTGAGGGGGAGTTATATTGAGAAAAATAGTTATTTTACTATTTACAATGATTCTACTAACAGCTTGTTCACATCAAGAAACTATTAAAGCTACTGGTGAAGGCGACTTGTGGAAAGCACATCTAATATACGAGATGACCGATACCGATCTCCTTAACAGAGGGGGAATTGAATATACAGGAGATGAGGAACTCCTATATGTCACTTATACGGTAGTTACTGACGAAGGAGGACTTGGTGGGGAAATTGAACCTCAAGAAGAACAAACTGCAATATCCTTTGGGACGGGCGGAGGGAATAATCCTCCAGCTACTAAAGATGAAGCAATTATATCGTTAAACCACGCTACTATTGAAATTAAATGGCGGACTAATACAGGCGAATATGAAGAACTAATTAACTTTAAAGTAAATTAGTTCTTACGAAATATTAATTGACATCTCCGTTCTTCTTCAACTAACGGAGTGCTTTACTTCAATAAGGAGTATAGCCTTTTTTACTAACGCAGCAGTTTAGTTGAAGAAGACAAAATAGATTTTTGATAATTTTATATGGAAAATTTATTTAAAGTTGGAACTTTACTTCGTTTCAAACGAATTAAAGGAAAGTGGCAGATTTGTTTAATAAGAAATCACAAAAGGAAGAGCATTTACTATAAAATAAGATTTGACGTATTAATGTCTAATTAAAAAGTAATGCAAAAAAATTGAGATGATGCACATTAGTATTATTACACGACAAAAATAAAAATATATGGAGGTTAGTAATGTTATTTATGATATTTGGGGTTATTGCAATAGTAGCAACTTTTATAAATCTTTATATGTATAAAGTGGGGAAGGATTATAAGCTTGCTATGGCGATAGGACTAGCATTTACAGCATTAACACTTTGTTCAGAATATAGTCTTGTATCTCGGTGGGTAAAAGTGGAAGATTGGTCAGCTTTAGGGGATGTAGTACCTGGTATGGAAAGGGCATTATGGTTTTTGACAATTGTTTCTATCTTACTAAATATAGCACCTATACTTTTAGAACTAAAAGGTAAGAAATAATTACTTATTGTCACATCATTTATATAATATGCAATTAATGTGTAAGTCTTTATGTATAACTAACGGGTGCTTTAGTAAAAAAATGGAAAGAAAAATACAGTGAGCTTGGAGATACATTTCCCAGCTCATTTTTATGTGCATTTTTATTTTCTATGAAATAACATGAATAATCTTGTCACTTAGAATGTGAAGTTCCTCAGCATTAACTTATCTGTGGTTTCCAAAGTTCCGTGAACACTCGCCAAGATAAGAAGAGGGCGAAGGACAAACTACCGCCGCATGAATACCGAAAAAAATGGATTGAGAAGTGACACAGTCAATTCTCAATCCACAAAAGTTCCCGGTAATAGTGTAGCCAAAATTTTTTTGCGACGAGTAACCGCAGGAGCCAATGTTTCGTCCAAAACACTCGGGAAATGGAGGAGACAAGATGCACTTAAAGGGTGCTTTCGCTTTTCTTGTTACACCATTATTTTACCTTGTTCATTTACCAATGCTTTTTCTAAAAACTTAGCTAGCTCCAGCATGCCATATTTTCCGGCTTTCGCTTCTGCATCCGCATTGTAGTTTGTATTCGTATTCACATCATACGTATATACTGTACCATTTGCATCTGCGATAAATTCAATCCCTGCGACAGCAATTTTATTCGCTTCTAGGAATGCTTCATACCTATCGATTTGCTCTATATTAATAGCTTGAATAATTTCAAACTTTGGTTTTTCTTCTTTTTCTTCACCGACAGGGCAAAATAAGTCATCTATTTGGCAGGCATCCGCAGGACATAATTCGAATCCATTCGATGTATCAACACGCACTGCATAGACGAACTTTCCACCAATAAATTCCGCTCTTGTAATGAAGGAGGCAGGGGATTGTATATATTCTTGGATGAGTGTAATCCCATCAACCGGGTGCTCATAGGTTTTACTATCTAAGTAGTTTTCAAGGGCTTCAATTGAATGAAATAATTGCACCCCTAATCCTTTGCCTGCGCGATTATGCTTCGTTATGAATGAAGACGCACCAATTTCTTTTGCCGCTCGTACTATTTGATCTCGGCCAACCGCACCAATTGTTTTCGGGGTACGTATACTTTCCTTTTCTAAAGCGAGTTGTTGATTAATTTTGCTAATTTCCAATTGCAATGCCTTCGTACCATTAAAAACGGTTTTACCGTGAAACTCTAGCCAAGTAAGAATGCCAGCAGTTAATTCAGGTGCATATCGATGGTTACGTGTATGAGAGGATGCACTCATTCTGCTATAAAAAACTCCATCTGGTGGTTCAGAAGTTAAATCTATTACTCCTTCATCTAAATGCCAAAGTTCATAGGGAAGGCTTAATTCTTCCAATCGATTAGTAAGATGCACTGTCCATTCATCATTCTCATGTATTACATATATTTTTGACATATTAATTGCCCCTTTGCTTATCTTGTTTTAATTGTTCAACTAGTGGCATCACTTGCTCGGAGAAGCGTTTCATTTCGGTATGTTGTGGTGAAAATTGTAAAATTAATAAATCGACCCCGGCATCTTCAAATGCAATAATTTTTTTAGCAATTTGTTCTGGAGTTCCGATTAAATTTGGACGTAGCCCACGATTTGAAACCGAGTAATCTTGCAGTTGTATGTCTACATTTAAATGGGACTTGCTTACAAAGTCTTGATAGCCAGCATAGCCAGCTGATCCTTCTGTTACATTAGTAATTCGTGCAAGCTCCAGCTGTACTTCATCTTCCGTATCTCTGCAAATAATGTAAGCAGCCATCCCGAAACTTTCTAAAGGTTCTTTTCCTAAGTCTTGACGTCGATGCTTCATATCTGCAATCTTTTCCGCAATTTCTTCTACTGTCCCACCGTGCATAACATAGGAATCGCATGTGTTTGCGATTGTTTGTTTTCCTGTTTCACTTTCGCCACCTGCATATAACGAGATATGTTTGTTCCGAACTGGCTTAGGCTCTAAATAGGTATTCTCGTAATCATAGAAGTTACCTTTGAATGAATAAGGAGTTTCTGTCCATAAACCCTTTAAGACGGAAATAAACTCTTCCGTACGAGCATAGCGCTCATCATGGGCAGTGAAGATGCCACGATATTGTCTTGCTTCTTCTTCCCACCATGCAGATACAACATTTAGTGACAAACGTCCCCCACTAATATGATCGATATTAGTGGCGGTTTTGGCTAACAATGCAGGGTTGTGAAAACCAGGGCGAATCGCTGTTAATATTTCTAGCTTATTTGTCACTGCTGCTATAGCAGCTGCAGTAGACCAAGCATCTAAAGAAGGAGCATCTATTCCTTTAATATCATTTAAGTTTAGTTCTGCGATTAATGTTAAGTCGTATCCCCATTGCTCCGCATTTTGAGCCAACTCTTTTACATATTCAAATGAAACGGGCATTGTCTCCTTTTCCACATTTCGTAACCATCCACCGAAAATCGGTAACCAAAAACCATATCTCATGTAAGATTACTCCTCACTTTTTATATATTCAGAAATATTTAATTAAAAGTAATCCTACCATAATACTATGTATTCAGCAATGGAATATGACAAAAGGGTTTTAGTACGAGTCAAATTTTGGTGTGGGTCTTTTCTGCCTAATCTCATTAACCAAACAAAGTGCATCATGTCTCTACATATTTCAAGAGGGCGACGGACAAACACCCGCCCTAAGATTATCGAAAAAAATGGATTGTGAAGTGACGCAGTCACTTCACAATCCACAAAAATTCCAACGATAATAGTGTAGGTGATGTTTCGTCCAAAGTACTCTGGAAATAGTAAAGACAAGATGCACTTAACTCGCACTTGTGCTTTTCTATATTTATTAAAGGGCATTACATTGATCACATTGGTTTCCATAGCACTCATGCTGCTCTTCGATTGTCTCGCCGCATGTAGCACATTTTTTTTCAGGCAGGTTTCGGAAAAATTCAATTACGTTTTCTAACATAGTTGTTCCACCTCCATCTGTTGTATAACTGTTTAAGTTATATGGATTGTATTATAACACAAGGACATTTGTCAACATATTATTTGGACTTTCGGTTAAAATAAAATAAAGGAGAGATGATGATGTATTTTATTGATAATAAAGGAATAACAGACCCACGTATTAACCTTGCGATTGAAGAGTATGCATTAAAAACAATGGATGTAGAAAAAGATTCTTTTCTGTTGTTTTACATAAATGAGCCTTCTATTATTATTGGGAGGAACCAAAATACGATAGAAGAAATTAATACTGAATTTGTGGAAAAGAACGGGATTATTCCTGTACGCAGACTTTCGGGTGGTGGAGCTGTTTATCATGATTTAGGAAATCTAAATTTTAGTTTCTTAACAAAAGATGATGGGGATAGTTTCCGTAACTTTAAAAAGTTCACACAACCAGTGGTGGATGCACTTCAGAAAATGGGGATAGATGCAGAGTTGTCTGGGCGAAATGACATATTAGCAGAAGGTAAAAAAATCTCTGGGAATGCTCAGTTTTCGACTAAAGGAAGAATGTTTAGCCATGGAACATTACTGTTCAATACAGAAATTGATGCGGTTGTTTCTGCTTTAAAAGTAAGCAAAGAAAAAATTGAATCAAAAGGAATAAAATCAATCAGAAGTCGTGTGACAAACATTGCTGAACTATTAAAAGAACCGATGACAATTGAACAATTTCGATCTGAAATTTTGTCTTCCATATTCGGTGGTGCTGAAAATATTCAATATTGGGAGCTAACAGAAAAGGATTGGGAGAATATCCACAAACTTTCGGAAGAACGCTATCAACAATGGGATTGGAATTACGGAAAGTCACCTAAGTTTAATGTGAAGCATTCTAACCGTTTTCCAACAGGCGGGGTAGATGTGCGATTAGAAGTGAATAAAGGGATTATGGAAGAAGTGAAGATTTACGGTGACTTCTTTGGCGTTGGTGATATGGAAGAAGTAGAAAAATTATTAACTGGCAAGCCTTATATTAAGCAAGCAATTGAAGAAGCACTTGGAAATATTGATGTACCAAAGTATTTTGGTGGTATCTCATTGGAAGATTTAGTTCAACTAATTTATTAAATATGCTGGTCGATGAACGTCGACGAGTAGTTCATTATTTATGGAAGAGTCTAACATATTAACGTATGTTGGGCTCTTTTTTGATATGATAGAGAGAGACTGTTTGGCGAGGAGGATCCATATGATGACACATCGTATTTTAGTTGTGGAAGATGACCGAAAAATTGCTGCATTACTTGCAGAAACCTTACGTAAATATCATTATGAAGTGCATACTATACAAAACTTCGATTCCATCTTAGAGGAATTTGAAGCTTTTGACCCCCATTTAATATTATTAGATGTAAATTTACCATCGTATGATGGCTATTATTGGTGCCGCCAGCTCCGTCAATTTACCACGTGTCCTATTATTTTTGTTTCTGCACGATCAGGAGAAATGGACCAGGTTTTTGCTTTAGAAAATGGCGGAGATGATTTTATTACTAAACCTTTTCACTATGAAATCGTCCTTGCAAAAATACGTAGTCATTTGAGACGAACATATGGCGAATATGCTGCAAAGCAAGAAGAGCGCATTGTTAAAGTAGGTAAACTTCAATTATTTTTAGAGCGAATGGAACTGCATATATCTACTGAGGAAATACCACTGCAAAAGAAAGAATGTACAATATTAGAGCTACTTATGCGAAATTACCCAAAGCTCGTTACAAGAGAGCAATTATTAGAAGAATTATGGGATGATCAGTCATTCGTGGATGAAAATACACTTAACGTGAATATGACGCGAGTTCGAAAAAAACTTGCAGATTATGATGTCACGTCAACGATCGAAACGGTTCGAGGAGCGGGCTATCGATTGATCCTAAGTTCGGAGGAATCTTAATATGTTCCGATTATTTATACGAGAACATATAATCTTTCTTATCTTTCAATTTTTATTAGTAATATTTATTATGCTCTTATATTGGTTAGATGGATTTCGAAACTTAGATACAGCAATATATTCAATTGTTATTAGTAGTATATTAACGATTTCCTTTTTAGGAGCATTATTTGTAAAGAAATATTCTTTTTATAAAAAGATACTTTCCGTACCAACAAAAATCGAAGTAGTTTTGCAGCGAGAAGCACAGTCACCGGAAATTAAACAGGTGGAAATGTACTTGCATCATATTTATAGGCTCTATCAGAAAGAAGTGCAATTATTATATGCCAGGCAAAATAGACATCTTCAGTTTATGAATAGTTGGGTGCATCAAATGAAAACACCTATTTCAGTGTTAGAGATGATGGTACAAAATGAGGATCAAATTGATTCCATGAGTGTATCGGAAGAAACAGATCGCTTAAAAAGAGGATTAGAAGCTGTATTAATGAATGCCAGGTTAGATACCTTTGAAGAGGATATGCATATAGAGCAAGTAGACTTAAAACAATTAGTTAGACAAGTTGTGACGGAAAACAAACGCTTATTTATAGGTCATCATGTGTTTCCAGTGATTTCAATCGAAGAAAATTGTATTATTACATCGGATACTAAATGGCTTCGATTTGTCATCGCACAGTTTGTAACAAATGCAGTGAAGTATACGTTTGATGAAAATAAAAAGGTTTATTTTGAGACGACAATAAAGGATGGAAATGTCATTTTCTCTGTAAGAGATGAAGGAATTGGCATTCCTACCTCGGATATAAAAAGGGTAACAAAAGCATTCTTCACGGGAGAAAATGGTCGAAAAACAGGTGAATCTACAGGCATGGGGTTATACTTAGCACAAGAAATTTGCAATCGTCTTGGACATGAAATGACGATTACTACTAAAGTTGGTGAAGGAACGACCGTCTCAATCGTGTTTAAACAGCAAGAACAAGAAGAACGGAGCGAGCAAGATGTCGATATTAACATTAGAAGAAGTGACGAAAGTATATGAGGGAAAAGTAGCTCATCTTGCCATTAATCAAATAAGCTTTGAAGTTGAAAAAGGAGAATTCCTTGCAGTAATGGGTCCATCTGGCAGTGGGAAAACGACATTGCTCAATATTATTTCTACTATTGATATTCCTACATCAGGAGATATCACGATTAATGGAACAAATCCTGTACAACTTACCGTAAATGATTTATCACTCTTTAGAAGAAGACAGCTTGGTTTTGTGTTTCAAGATTTCAATTTACTTCCTGCCTTAACAGTGGAGGAAAACATGGTTCTTCCATTAACGCTTGATGGGCGGCCTGTAGAAATGATGAAACAAAGAGTGAAGGAACTGGCAGCTCAGCTTGACCTAACTTCTATTTTGGATAAAAGGCCAACAGAAATTTCAGGAGGACAAGCACAAAGAACAGCCATAGGTCGTGCATTAATACATGAACCAACAATTATCCTTGCAGATGAGCCGACTGGAAATTTAGATTCAAAATCAGCAAAAGACGTGTTAGAAATATTATCGCAAGTGAATAAAAAGAAACAGACGACGATCATTATGGTTACGCATGATCCAGTTGCTGCCAGTTACTGCGATCGAGTGCTTTTTATAAAAGATGGTGAATACTTTAACGAAATTTATAAAGATGATCGAAGACAAACATTTTTTCAACGCATTTTAAATGTTTTGTCTTTATTAGGTGGAAATGTAAATGACCTTTCGACAATTCGCTTATCATAATGTAATTAGAAATAGTCGTGTATATGCAGCGTTTTTTATGGCGAGTATTTTTTCTGTTTTGGTATTTTTTATGTATTCAATGTTGATGTTTCATCCCAACATTGAGGACAAATTTTTAAGAGATATTGCATTTGGTGGAATGCTTATTGCAGAGATTATACTAATCATTTTTACATTGTTCTTTTTGTTTTATTCGATGAGTGCTTTTTTGCAAGCTAGATCGAAAGAATTTGGCTTATTACTTAATTTAGGAATGGAAAAAAATCAGTTAAATCGGCTGATTTTTCTAGAAACGATGATATTAGGTGCTATTTCTATTACTGTCGGTATTTTTTGGGGATTTTCGTTTTCTAAATTTTTCTTTATGGTCATTCGAGAATTATTTTTACTAGACAGTCTCCCTCTATATTTGTCCTGGAAGCCATTTGCATTAACGATTATTGTTTTCTTATCATTGTTTATCATCATTTCTATTAGCAGTGTAGTGTTCATTCGAAAAAAAGAAATCATTCAATTATTAAAAGGTTATTGGAATTTGAATGAACAAGACGAATATGTAAAGTGGAAAGCAATATTAGGTATAGTCTTACTACTAACTTCCTACAGTTTAGTTGTACTTTCTCTATTAAAGATGTCTTTATGGCTTACATTTATTATTATAATATTGGCTGTGAGTGGTACATACTTGTTTTTTACAGATAGTATGTTGTATATAATAATTCTAATTCGTAAAAGGAAAAGCTTGTATTGGCATCCATTTCGTTTAATTGCATTTGCGGAAGGGTCTATTAAAATACGTGAAAATGCCCGCATGTTTTTCGTTGTAACGATTGTATCCACGATTGCTTTTTTGTCTGTAGGGGTAGTTACCTCCTTTACATCGTTTACAACGCAATATCGTGAATTAAATCCCGTGAGCATTTTTTACGCTAGTGATTGGGATAATCCTTTTGAAGAAAAACATATTATGCAAATAGCACAAGAGCTACAAAGTGAAAACTTATCCTATGAACTTGTAAAATTTAATGTCAAAAAACAAACTTCGTCCAGTACACATGAACAAGTAAATCTAATCAAAGAATCTGAAGTGAATAGTTTAGCACTTGCACTGAAGTTCCCACTAGTTGATTTGAAGCAAGGTGATGCGTTATTAGTACCGAATACGCAAGAGGATTTTGGCAATCTAACTCCACAAGAGGAACAAACAGTTCTAGAAGAGAGTAGTGTACCTATCCAGTTGATAGGAGAATATAAGCAATACATTTTTCCATCTTTAGTTATTGAGCATAGAACAATTATTATTAGTGATGAAGACTTTGAACTTATAACAGAGCCGCTTTTTGGGCATGGACTTAAGGAATCGTACAAAACTTTTTACGCATTTCATGTACCCGAATGGCTTAGAACAAAAGATGTAGGAACGGACATAGATAAAATAATTGTCGCGTCGATGGGTACAACCAACATAAATCCAAATCCATTTTACTTTGTTAATCCAGGTTTAAATTATTCTATCATTCGCTCTACATTTTCTTTATTGTTATTCACGGGATTACTTGTAGCGGCAGTTCTATTACTAGCAGCAGGAAGTTTTGTTTATTTTAAATTGTACACGGACCTAGAGCGAGATAAAAAGCAATACGATGTTCTACGCCGAATGGGGGTAACCGAGCAAGAGCTTGTGAAGATTGTCAATCGTCAATTGATACCTCAATTCTTTTTACCATGGGGACTTGCCATGGTGCATAGTACTTTTTCATTCATTTACTTGCAAGCAGTTTGGGTTGACTTAGCGGCGGTTTCCATCGCTAAAGAAATGTTATTTGTTTTGATTGCTTTCACGGTTATTCAAGTTTCTTATTTCTATTTAATTCGCTGGAGGTATTTAGCGCATATTAAAGCATCATGATTTTCATGGTGCTTTATTTAATAAAAAATAATTCCCCGATTATTGAATAATCTAAACCTTTTTTATATAATGAATTAATAGATAATGAATGAGTATTCATTCGAGCTTTAGATGGGAGACGAGAATATGAGTTTAGTTTCAAGTGTTCAACAAATTGCTAAGCAGTATCCAGAAAAAGTTGCGTATCATTTTATGGGGAAAGATACTACTTATGCAGAATTTCAACAAAGTGTCGAACGATTTGCAAGTGCACTTCAATTACTTGGAATTGAAAAGGGAGATAATGTAGGGTTTCTATTAGGTAATTCCCCACATTTCCTCATTTCTTTGTACGCAACTATGCGTATTGGGGCGACTGCAGTTCCGATTAACCCCATTTATACGGCAGATGAAATTAGCTATATTGTAAAGAATAGTGATGCAAAAGCGATTATTGCATTAGACGCATTACTGCCATTAGTTGAAAAGGCAGCGGATATATTTACAACTGTCGAAAACTATATCATTTGCGAAACACAACCTGACACTGTAGATAAACTGAAGGTATTGCCTGATTCTTTAAAAGGTAAAGTGAAATCGTTTACTTCATTGATTAGTAACAGTTTCCCAAATGCCGAACCAGTAACGGTTTTAGACGATGACAACGCAGTAATTTTGTATACTTCTGGGACAACTGGTCAACCAAAAGGTGCAATGCTTACATTTAAGAATGTTTATTCGAACGCTCGCGATGTTGCGGCGTATTTGAGTTTCAAACCGGAGGATCGAATCATTGCGACTCTTCCAGTATTTCATGTTTTTGCACTTACGGTTGTTGTAAATGCTCCATTGTTGATGGGGGCAACGATTTTATTAGTTCCTAGATTTAGCCCACAGGATGTATTCACTATAGCAAAAGAATGTGAAGCCACTGTATTTGCAGGTGTTCCTACCATGTATAATTTTTTGTATCAATACCCAGAAGGAAAAGTGGAAGACTTCTCTACAATTCGTTTAGCGATTTCTGGAGGCTCTTCTTTACCTGTAGCGCTACTGCATAATTTTGAAGAAAAATTCAACGTTCGCGTTTCAGAGGGTTATGGTTTATCCGAGGCATCGCCCGTAACTTGTTTCAATCCAATTGACCGTGATCGCAAACCAGGATCGATTGGAACTAACATTGTGAACGTAGAAAATAAAGTAGTGAATGAGCTCGGCCAAGAGGTTCCAGTAGGAGAAGTTGGGGAGTTAATCGTGAGAGGTCCTAACGTTATGAAGGGTTATTATAAAATGCCAGAGGAAACGGAAAATACGATCCGTGACGGTTGGTTGTATACTGGCGACCTTGCAAGACAAGATGAGGAAGGATATTTTTATATTGTCGACCGCAAGAAAGATATGATTATTGTTGGAGGATATAATGTATACCCTCGTGAAGTAGAAGAAGTTTTATTTGAACATCCAGGTATTATAGAAGCTGCAGTAGTTGGAGTTCCAGAACCAACCTTTGGAGAAGCAGTATTAGCATTCGTAGTGAAAAAAGACCAATCACTAACAGAAGAGCAACTTCATAATTATTGCGTTGAAAAACTAGCAAAATATAAAGTGCCTATGCGATTCGAGTTTTTAGAAGAACTACCTAAAAACACGACAGGTAAAATATTACGTCGGTCATTAAAAGAACAAACTATTTAATAGAATAGTAGGCTACTCCCTAAAAAAGGAGTAGTTTTTTTATGTAGTAAGCAGGGAAATGATTTCGAGTGTCGAAGTAAAACAAAGAAGGATATTGAAAGTGAGGATGTATTTATGACAAAGAGAAAATTAGAGGTAAAAGATTTATTTGAACTGCATTCTATTGCAAGCCCTGTACTAGCACCTAATGGGAAAGAAGCAGTGTTTATTCGAACACAAATGAATGAAAAGGATAATAAATACTATGCATATTTATATCATTTAAATGTGGAAACAGAAGAAATTACTCAGTGGACATATAAGAAAGAACGAGTATCCTCTCCTCAGTGGTCGAATGATGGAAGATATATCGCTTTTCTATCTAATCGAGAAGAGAAGAATCAAGTCTATATTCTTCCAGCAAGTGGTGGAGAAGCGAAGAAAGTAACTGATTTAGAAAATGGGGTTTCTAGTTTTCTATGGTCCCCTTGTGGAACAAAAATTTGGTTTTCTGCTACCTTAAAAGAAGGAAGAAAGTGGACAGATGAACCGGAAAAAGAAGAGAAAAAATTGCCAGAAGCGTATGTTGTTGACAAAATGAAATACCATGCAGATGGAGCAGGTCTTTTACCGAAAGATATGTATAACCATATTGGATGGATTACGTTAGATTCAGAAAAAATTATTCAATTTACAGAAGGCAACTTTAACTATAATGTACAAGCCGTTTCTCATGATGGAAAGAAACTTGTAATTGGTGTGAATCGTGAAGAGAAGCAAGATTTTTCATTCCGCCAACCCATGTATCTTGTAGATGTTGAAACGAAGGAAGAAATAGAAATAATTAATGAAGATGGATACTTTGGTGGCGCTTCTTTTTCGAAGGATGATCAGTATATTGCATTTGTTGGAATGCAACGAACTTTTCAAAATGCGACGCATTCAGAGGTCTATGTATATGAAGTGAACTCAGGGAATCGTCAAGTATTAACGGAAGGACTTGATGCGCCTGTTGGTGATCTTTCTGTAGCAGACTTTCAACAAGGGGCAAGTGCGCCAGATGTCGTATGGACAGCTGATAACCATTTATATTTCCAAGTATCGACTATGGGGGATGTTCGCCTTTATTTCGCTTCATTAGAAGGTGAATTATATCCAGCTACTGGAGAAGATGAACATGTCTATGGATATGATGTAGATGCATCTGGTACGTACGCACTTCTGACAATAAGCAACCCAATATTTCCCGGGGAATTATTTAAGCAGAATTTGACGACTGGTGAAAGAAATGTACTTACACAGTTTAATAAAGACCTTGTAAATGATACTGAACTTGTCGAACCAGAAGCTATTGTATATAAAGGTGCTGATGAATGGAATGTGCATGGCTGGTTGATGAAGCCCGCAGGATATGAGGAAGGGAAAAAGTATCCTTTCGTTGTTGAAATACATGGAGGACCTCATGCTATGTACGGAAATACATTTTTCCATGAACTTCAGTTATTGGCTGCAAAAGGATATGGCGTTTTATATGTGAATCCACGTGGAAGTCATGGCTATAGTCAAGCATTTGTGGACGGTGTTCGCGGAGATTATGGTGGTGGAGATTATGAGGATATAATGGCAGGTCTAGATTATGTGTTAAAAGAAAATGACTGGATTGATGAAACACGACTTGGTGTAACTGGAGGAAGTTACGGCGGATTTATGACGAACTGGATTGTTGGGCATACGAATCGTTTTAAAGCTGCTGTAACACAGCGATCTATTTCCAACTGGGTTAGTTTTTACGGAGTATCTGATATTGGGTATTACTTTACACCTTGGCAAATTGGGGCAGATATGACCGATATTAATAAGCTTTGGGATGCATCACCTTTAAAATATGCTTCCAATGTGGAAACACCTTTGCTTATTCTGCATAGTGAAAATGATTACCGTTGTCCAATTGAACAAGGGCAACAGTTATACATTACATTAAAAGCAATGGGAAAAGAAACAAACTTCGTCCGTTTCCCTCAAGCGGACCACAATTTATCACGTACCGGTTTACCAAATTTACGATTAACTCGATTAGAGCAAATTACTGGATGGTTTGAGAAATACATTTAAGAGTATAGAAAAGCCCTTCATTTCTTGATTGAAATGAAGGGCCTTTTTTGGGGGAATCGGATGATCAGTAGTAATAATCGGATGATAGCCCGCGATAATCGGATGATCAGTTGCAAAAATCGGATGATCAACTAGGATAATCGGATGATCAACAGAAAAATAGTGATCTGGTGCATAAGATTGACTCGTTTAGAGCAAATTATGGTTTGAGAAATATCGTTGATTGAATGGATTAATCTTTGAGAACAATCGATTAATCTATTAAGAGATTCACATCTTATTAAATCCATTTTTATAATATGCAAACACTAATCCAATAATCCATATAGGTCCCACGATTAACGCAATACGTGTTTCTGGGAAGTACGCCATGAGACCGAGCACTAATACTAAGAAGGCAAGCGCTACATACGAACCAAGGGGATAGAATAATGCTTTATATGTTAACCTTGAAACCTCCCCTTTAGAAAGGGTTTTACGAAATTTTAATTGAGACAATAAAATAATTCCCCAAGTCCATACTGCACCGAATGTTGAAATACTCGTCACCCATATAAATACTTTTTCTGGAACTAGATAGTTCAAGACCACTCCTACTAGTAGTAATGCGGCCGAGAACACGATTGCTTTCGAAGGCACGCCAGTTGGACTAATTTTCTTGAAAGAAGCAGAAGCTTGCTTTTGTTCAGCTAAATTAAATAACATACGACCCGTACTGAAAATACCACTATTACAGCTCGATAATGCTGCCGTTAATACAACAAAGTTAATAATACCAGCTGCTGGTCCAATTCCAATTTTCTCAAACATTAAGACGAATGGACTTCCGTTATTACCAATCTCATTCCATGGATAAATAGACATGATAACGAATAATGCACCTACATAAAACAATAAGATTCTCCAAAAAACAGTATCAATCGCACGAGGAATGACCGTTTTCGGATTTTTTGCTTCTCCAGCTGTTACACCGATCATTTCAACGCCTAAATAAGCGAACATTACCATTTGCAAGGACATCAAAATACCTTTGATACCATTAGGTGCAAAACCACCATGCGACCATAAATTACTAATCCCAACAGCAATTCCGCCATTGCCAATTCCAAAAATGATGACACCTAGACCAACAAAAATCATAGCTAAAATGGCAACAATTTTAATGAGAGCAAACCAAAACTCAAACTCTCCATATGCTTTTACAGCGATCAAATTAACCATGGTCATAATAATAAGCGCGGCTAATGCCCAAATCCAGCTTGGAGTGCTTGGATACCACATTTTCATATAGACACCGACTGCTGTAATCTCTGCCATACAAGTAACTACCCATAAAAACCAATAATTCCAACCTGTAATATATCCAGCAAGAGGTCCTAGATAATCTTTTGCATATCTACTGAAGGAGCCTGCAACTGGATTATGCACGGCCATTTCGCCAAGTGCACGCATGATAATTAGAATTGCAAAGCCACCTATTATGTATGAAATAAGAATTGCAGGTCCTGCTAGCCTAATAGCTGTAGCGGAACCTAAAAACAAACCGACCCCAATAGCTGCACCTAAAGACATTAAGGTGATATGTCGTTGTTCCAACCCACGTTGTAATTGCTGATTTCCACCCAATGTTTATGTCACTCCTTCTTATTATGTTATATAACAATCTATCACAATTAAGTATATAAAGGGAACAGTCTATATTATCGATATTATGATAAAATTATGTAAATACAAAGTTGTAGGGGGCATGGAATTGAAAGAAATAACAATCAGACCTGTACTAGAAGAAGAAATCCTGCGACTATGGGAACTTAGTGCAAAAGAAACATCACCAGAATGGAAAAAATGGGATGCGCCTTTTATTCCTCACGAGCCGAAAACATTAGAACAATTCTTAGAGAAAAAAGATCAATATATAAATCAAGAAGATTTTTGGGGTATTTATGTGGATGAATCGCTAGTTGGATCATTATGTTACTACTGGGAGCATGAAGCTTCTCTTTGGCTTGAAGTGGGAATAATCATTTATGAACCAGCATTTTGGAATGGTGGAATAGGAACTGCAGCCATCCGTATGTGGATCACGCATTTATTCAATGACCTGCCACTTGTCCGAATTGGCTATACAACATGGTCTGGGAACGATCGAATGATTAAAGTTGGTGAGAAGTTAGGGATGACTATGGAAGCGCGACTTCGCAAATGTTGTTTCTATAATGGGTTATATTACGACTCTATTCGTATGGGAATATTGAGAGAAGAATGGGAAGAGCGAGTATGACGGCTTTCTTGGAATTAAAGAATGTGACAAAAAATTATTGGGATACCCATGAAAAAAATACCCGCCAATTTTTATTCGCCCCTATTACAGCAACTATGCAACAGCCAGAAAGAATTGCTTTACTCGGTAAATCTGGGCAAGGGAAGAGCACCTTACTTCGAGTACTTGCTCAGCTTGAGTCTATCGATAGTGGTGAAGTTTGGTTCAAGGGACTTTCTACAAAAGACATGGATACTCGTGTTTGGCGTATGAATTTAGTTTATGTTGCTCAGCAATCAGTCATGCTTCCAGGGACAATTATGGATAATTTAAAGACGGTGAGTTACCTACATAATCGTGCATTTGATGAAAGTTTTGCAAGAGACCTGATGAAGGATGTTGGGCTAGGACATTTGGAATGGGAAAAACAAGCGATAGATTTGTCTGGAGGGGAAAAGCAAAGGGTAGCATTAGTTCGCTCCTTATTATTAAGACCTTCAATTCTACTTCTTGATGAAGTTACTGCATCACTGGATCAGCAAAGTAAAGAGTTTGTGGAGCAACTTTTAATGAAGCTCCATATGGAAGAAGGAACGTCTTTTATTTGGGTTACGCATGATGCGGAGCAAGCAAAAAAGATAAGTGAGCGTATTTGGTTTATGGAAGATGGAAAGTTAGCGATAGACTCAAAGACAAAAACGTTTTTTGAAAGTCGAAATTTATTGAGTACGGTGACATTATGAGTTTATTAGCATTAAGTTTCACCTTATTATTCGTGGTCATTACGATGCTTGTTTCTGTTTGGCAAAAGCTTGATTTGGAGAAGGACATTGCAATTGGAACAATTCGAGCGGCTATTCAGCTCTTAGCGGTCGGGTATGTCCTTCAATTTGTATTTCAATCGAAGCACTTACTGTTCATTGTATTGATTATTTGTATCATGATTGTCGTTGCTGCTTTAAATGCTGCAAAAAGGGCAAAAGGCATGACAGGAGTCGTTTGGCGAATTATTCTTTCGATTGCCACAATGGAAATATTAATGATGGGACTTTTACTTAGTTTGCACATTATCGAAGCAACTCCTCAATACATCATTCCACTTAGCGGAATGACAATAGGAAATGCAATGGTTGCTTGTGGATTATTTTTAACCCAATTAAAACGGGAAACGGAAAGTTCCAAAGGGGAAATCGAAACATTGCTTTCACTTGGAGCAACGAGTCGACAAGCGGTTCAAGATGTACTAAAACGATCCGTCAAATTCAGTATGATTCCAACAATTGATGCTATGAAAACCGTGGGACTTGTCCAGCTTCCCGGAATGATGACAGGGATGATTATAGCTGGAGCAGACCCCGTGGAAGCAGTTCGCTACCAACTATTAATCATTTTCGTATTTACTAGTTCATCCGCAATTACTAGTATGATGCTGAGCGTGCTGTGTTATAAAAACTTATTTACAAAGGATCTGCAATTAAAGAATTGGAGGCAATAGAATGAAGCCTATATTAATTGAAGAAACACCAGCTAAAGTTACAGTTACCTATGATCCAACACCTTTACGATTGCCATTAAATATTCGGGAGCAGCATCAAAAATATTGGAATACACAAATAAAGCAAAATCCTCACTTGCGGAACGGAGAAGTATTTACAATTACGCAAATTAATAAAACTGTGGATGAACTCCAAGTAACTGTTGTTAAAACAGACTATAAACACTATTTATATACGATTCGCCATGAAGATTGTTCGTATCCTTGCAAGGTCATCTTCACATGTGTAGCCGTTATCACGAACGATAATCATATAGCCTTCGGGCGGATGAATCGAAATACAGCGACACCTGGACGATTACAATTTACTGGTGGGGGATTAGATGAGTCCGATTTAAATGGATCAGTATTCAACTTGGTGAATAGTATTGGAAAAGAATTAGAAGAAGAAATGGGTTTGCATATTGAATCAACCTATACTAAATCTTTCATGCCTAAATTTGTAAAAAGTAAAGGGACATATGATTCTTGGGCAGTGATGTTCGAACTGAAAGTTGACTATACTGCACAAGAAATGCAAATATTATTCGAAAGACATAATCTGAGTCTAATAGAAAAAGGGGAACAGCCTGAATTCGAGGGATTTGTTTTAGTCCCGTTAAATAAAGAGAGTGTAGAATCATTTATTCAAAATGAACTATCTCTAAAAGAAGACTACTTGGCGCCAATTTTGAAGAAGTATGTTGAAGAATGAGTTCTGTATCATAGGGTTTACACTCAAAATATCGAGAATTTACATAAAGATGCGGGGAGGATTGCATTCCTCTCTGCATTTTTTA